>CAZTVB010000036.1:0-11741 GCA_964616315.1 uncultured Rikenellaceae bacterium | reverse complement strand
CTTTGAGTATACTGAAAAATTTCGATTATGTCCGAGATATATGGTGAAGTAGTTCAGATAATTGGCCCCGTGGTTGACGTTGCTTTTAGTAATGCAAACGTTAAACTACCCGCCATTTACGAAGCTCTCGACTTGGTTCGCGGAGATGGAACTAAGTTGGTGCTTGAGTGTCAACAACACATAGGCGAAAGCACTGTTCGTACAATTGCAATGGATTCGACGGACGGCTTGTGCCGTGGAATGAAAGTTTATACAACAGGCAAGTCGATCACGATGCCTGTAGGCGACCAAATCAAAGGTCGATTATTAAACGTAATTGGCGAAGCCATTGATGGTCTTTCGTCGGTTAACCGTGAGAGTAACTACCAAATTCACAATAAGCCACCCAAGTTTGACCAGCTTAGTACCGAAAAAGAGGTGCTATTTACGGGTATAAAGGTTATCGATCTATTAGAGCCATACTCGAAGGGCGGTAAAATTGGTCTGTTTGGAGGTGCTGGAGTTGGCAAAACCGTTATCATCATGGAGCTTATCAACAATATTGCAAAGGGCTATAGCGGTATGTCCGTATTTGCCGGTGTTGGTGAGCGCACCCGTGAGGGAAATGATTTGCTTCGCGAAATGATTGAATCGGATGTTATCCGTTATGGCGAAGAGTTTAAAAAATCCATGCTTGCGGGTGGTTGGGACTTAGAGAAGGTTGATAACAATGAAATAGCAAACTCCCAAGCCACGCTTATTTTTGGACAGATGAATGAACCTCCTGGAGCCCGTGCAACAGTAGCATTGTCGGGTTTAACCGTTGCTGAGTCGTTCCGCGATGGTGGCGAGGATGGACAAGGACGCGATATTCTTTTCTTTATCGATAATATTTTCCGCTTTACTCAAGCAGGCTCAGAGGTTTCTGCGTTACTTGGCCGTATGCCTTCGGCTGTAGGATACCAACCGACCCTTGCAACGGAAATGGGTTTAATGCAGGAACGTATTACATCTACCAAAAAGGGTTCAATTACATCAGTTCAGGCCATTTACGTACCTGCCGATGACTTGACAGACCCAGCTCCTGCAACAACTTTTGCCCACTTAGATGCAACTACGGTGTTGGACCGTAAAATTTCCGAGTTGGGTATTTACCCTGCAGTTAACCCGCTAGACTCAACATCAAGAATTCTATCGCCCGATGTTGTTGGCGAGGAGCACTACAACACTGCTCAACGCGTTAAAAACTTGCTACAACGCTACAAGGAGTTGCAGGATATTATTGCAATTCTTGGTATGGACGAACTTTCGGAGGACGATAAAATTGTGGTTCACCGTGCACGTAGGGTGCAACGTTTCCTATCTCAACCGTTCCACGTTGCAGAGGCATTTACTGGTATCAAAGGAGTTATGGTAAATATTAAGGATACCATTAAGGGCTTCAATATGATTATGGATGGCGAGGTAGATAAATACCCAGAGGCTGCATTCAACCTTGTTGGTACTATTGAGGATGCCATTGAAAAAGGAGAGCGTTTGCTGGCTGAAGCCAAACAATAGTTAAGTTGATACTATGAAGTGTGACCTAATTTCACCCGAGAATTCCTTTTTAATTGATGATACCCAGTACATTCAAGTACCAGGAAGTAAGGGTTCTTTCGGAATACTTCAAAAGCACGCACCCATCGTATCATCGTTGGAACCAGGAATTGTTAGGGTTCTAAGAAACGATGGGGCGGAATTGCTTTTTAATATACCTGCTGGTGGATTTGTTGAGGTAAACGAGGATGTTGTTACAATAATTGCCGAGTCGCTTACTCAAACATTTTAAATAGATGAGAGGTTTACTAACCCTTGCACTTGCTGTGTCCTTTACTTTAACAGGCTTTTCGCAGCAAACCATTACTTTTCCCTCAAAAGACGGTCTAACCATTACGGCCGATTTGTACGTTGCGGATATCAACAAGCCCTATATACTGCTTTTACATCAGGCTGGCTATAGCCGTGGTGAGTACCGCGAAATAGCTCCTCGCTTAACCAAACTTGGCTACAACTGTTTGGCTATTGACCAACGTTCCGGGTACGAAGTAAACTACGTTAAAAACGAAACAGCCAAACTTGCCAAGGAAAAGGGATTACCAGTAGAGTATCTGGATGCTTTACAAGACGTTGAGGCTGCGTTAGATTTTATCAAAAGTAAAACGGATTTGCCCATTGTTATTTGGGGAAGTTCCTATTCCGCATCACTTGCACTAGTTGAAACAGCCAAGAACCTTCGGATTAAAGCTGCCGTAGTTTTTTCACCAGGCGAGTACTTTGGTCAGGACGATTTTATCAAATCGAAAATATCAAAAATATCCGTTCCTATTCTTTTACTTTCTTCGAAGGATGAGTGTGATACCGTAAAAGAACTTGTAGATAATATTAAGCCATCGCTTAAAACATTCCATTGCCCATTCGATGACGGTAAACATGGTTCAAAGGCGCTATGGAAGAGCAATCCCTCCAGCAAGGACTACTGGATGTCAATCACAATGTTTTTCAGCAAACTGAAATAATCACGACTCTAAATTCTTTTCAAAAATAGGTGAATTATACGAAGGGTTGAAGTTTGAGTTAAACACAATGCTTCCGTTCTCGTAGTTCACATAACCCTTTATGAATTGATTGGGCAATGTAAAAACTTTATCCTCATTCTCATTTAGCGATGGGGGTGTTTCGCTAAAAATGTTTTCGATATAAATATTTATTCCTCTGGATTTAACTTCGTTAGCATAGTAGGTAAACAACTCTCGGGTAATTGCAATAATAACCACATAATTACCGTAATACTTGTACATATTATGCTTGTACATCAAATCTAACTTATCGTTAACCACCTGCTCGGCAGTGTTGTAGAAGGTTTCGGTATACCTAAATCCCTCCTGAATAATTTTTCGGGCAGTGTACTCGTCCTTGGTATAGTGGATAAATATTAGCCTGTTGGAATCGTCCTCAAAAATAAAGTTTAGAATATCGGGCTCAAATAAACTTGGAGTTTTGGCCGATGTTTCGGCCTTAATTATTTTCTCGAGTTGACGATCCACTAAACTTAAAAACTCTTTATAATCTGGTGGATAATGCCTGTTAAGGTAAAGCAGTAGTAATCCTGGAATTTGATACTTCAGGATTGTGCGCATCTTATCGGCAGAACCAATGCCAACGATTTCTTCCTTTGTACAGTACTTCCACTCCTCCTCGCAGAGTCTATCGAGGAATGAGCATATTAACTCCGATGTGGGTTGCTTATTCTCTATATCGGAGATTTTTTCTAGGAAAAAAAGTTCAAAAACCCCTGGATACTCAATAAAATACTTCACATAGGCTTTGGAGATATCCTTTATCTTCTCGGTTCCTCGTGGCGAGTTTTTTGTTTCTTTGATGACAAACTCTTCGCACTCTTCCTGAAAATCCTTAATACACTCAAAAATTAAATCCTTTACGTCCTTAAAGTAGTTATACAGAGTTGCATATGAGTACCCTGCTTGGTCGGCTATGTTACGAACGCTAATACTATCCAATCCCTCCCCCTTAAGGATTTCCTTTGCTGCTTGAATGAAGTAACCCCTCATTCTTTTCTCCTGAATAATTTTGTTCTTCATTGTGGAAGAGGCAATGTTTTATGGAAAAGAAAAACAATGTTAATAAAATTAACAGCGTTAATCAAGTTTTTAGCCAAAAAATTTTAATGTTCAAACCATTGCTTTACAATTAATAACAATTCAATGCGAAATTTGATTAGTTTTTGTTGATACTTGTTTTAATTACCTTTGTACTTATAATTCCAATAGAAATGGAACACAGTTTTTGGCTTGTGGTATACACTAAACCCCGAAACGAAAAGAAGGTTTACGCTCGTTTAGTAGAGGCGGGTATAGAGACATTTTTGCCACTTCAAAAGCGCTTGAAACAGTGGAGCGATAGGAAAAAAATGGTTGAAGAGCCACTTTTCAACTCTTACATTTTTGTTAGAATAACCCAACGGCAATACTACGATGTTTTAAACACCGTAGGCGTGGTTCGATATGTTACTTTTGGAGGTAAAGCTGCGGTAATTCCCGCGCGTCAAATTGAGCAGGTTAAACAGCTTTTAGTTCAAGATATCGAAATTGAAGCTGTAGCAGAGGAGTTTGAAGCAGGAACAAAAGTTGAGGTGAAATTTGGTGGGCTAAAAGGAATTGTAGGAGAAATTGTTGAGCACTTAGGGAAAAGAAAGGTTTTACTTAGAATTGACCATATTAGCCATTCATTGCTGGTTACCTTGCCTGTTGAGTACGTTAACAAAACAGTTGAGTAGATTTAAGGATTAATCCAAACCACAGAGTTTCCCGTTCCAAATTCGTTTTGCTCCCACAGTTTATTGTCGGGGTCGAGTATCCACTCGCCATCAACAATCAGCTTATAGGTGTGCTTTCCAGGTTTAAGGTAAAGCGATACTTCCCATCCGTTGGATGTTTTTTTCATCCTAAAACCATCGCGGTTCCAACCGTTAAAACTACCAGTAACGGATACCGATTTTGTATTGACAAATCCCTTTAGCTTAAAGGTATAATTTGCGTTTACAGCCAAAATAGAGTTTGTATAATTGCCGCTTCCTATTGTGATTGGGTTATCGGGGTCGGTAATCCATTTGCCATCTATAATAAATTTGTACTCATAGTTGCCCGATGTTAAATTGTAGGGTAAAATCCAACCGTCTTCAGTTTTCTGCATCAACAGTTCACCTCCGTTCCATGCGTTGAAATTTCCGGCCAAAAACACCCTTTCTGCGGTTAAATACCCTTTTAGTTTAAACGTATATGAATTTCCTATTCCAATAAATGAGTTAACGTTTCCTCGGCCATCGGGACGGGTAACCTTATTGGTGGGGTCGAGCACCCAGTTGTTGTCAACTATGTACTTGTAGGCATGAGTTCCTTCCCTTAGAAACATTGGGATTTCCCATCCATTCTTTGACTTTTCAAGTTTCAACTCGTTCGGATTCCAGTTGTTGAAACTGCCTGTTAGCATTACCTTTTTGGCATTTGGAAAAGCATTCAGAGTAAATTTATGGTTGTAGCAGTATACTGCTGAATTGTAACTTCCGTGCTCATTCCTTTCGCGCTGTTTATTGTTGGGGTCGTGCATCCATCGTCCATCAACAATGTACTTGTATGTATATTTTCCGGGTTGAAGTTTAATGCTAACAACCCAGCCATTCTCAATTTTTTGCATTGGAGTTTTCATTGTGCTCCAAGCGTTGAACGAACCTGAAATATATACCCGTTTAGCATTATTGTTATCGGGAAGGAAAAAGTGAGCCACTCCGTTTTTGTAATTAAACGCATCCTCGTCATCAAAACGATTTACTCCGTAGTTGGCAAATATAGTTCCCTCCTCATAGGCATACTTTACATTCGATTCTAGCGTAATATTATCCACCGTTTGCTGAATGGCAGAACCCTCATTGAGTAGTTTGGAAAATTCAATAACTGAAGTAGATATCTTTTTTGATTTCCATACAACTCCATTGGCGGTAAATTCAACGGTTCCCCTTTTAATGTTAGCAATTACCGCGCTATCAATATCAAATAAATCGATAAATTCTTTCTTTTGATTATCGGTCCAGTTTAGGTTATAGGTAAAAACAAGCCTGTCGTCCACAATTCGGCACGAATTTTTAGGATTGGTTTGGCTCCAAGCACCTACCGATGCAAGTAGGTATGAGCAAAGCAATAGTATTTTTAGTTTCATTCTCATTTCTCCTCGGTATTATAGTAACAAATACCCATCTGCTTTTTACGGATGTTGATGCTTACAATGCCCTTGCTTAGAAACTCGTAACCAACAACACCTCCAAATTGTTTGTTGTAAACACTTTCCAGCGACGAAAGGTTGGTAATAATAGTCTCCATTCCATCGTAACTTTTACTACCCAGCTTAAAATCGTTTATAATGCCAAAAAGCACATCGCGCCTTACCGCACCGGCACCCATTAAACTTGTACGGCGGGTTATGGAGATTGTGTTAAGTATGTTCCGCGGTAGCGAAGTACTTATGGAACTTATCTCCGCTCCTGTATCAAGACAAAACTTAACGGGTTTACCAGCAACTTTACCAGTAAAAAACACAATGTTATTGGACTCCTCAATGCTTTCAACAACATCGGGTTTAAAAGAAAAATCGGAATTATTCAGCTTATTTCCTTTCCTATCGACTCTAATGAGCGTAAGTTGGCTATTTTGAATATCTATAATAACCTCGTAGTTGCGCAAATGGCTAAAGCCAATAAGTCCATAAACCCTTATTCCACGACTATTCTCAATATGTCCAAGGTCAACCAAATCGGCTCGCACGTTACGGTAAAGCAAATCGCCAAAGCAAATACTATCGGTGGTAATGCTATGTGTTGAGCCAATGGAGCCAGTAATTCCTTGCGATACAGAATTTTCCGTTTTAACATAATCGCGAAAGTATGTTGAGTTGAGTACCAGACCCGCGGAGCCGGTATCGAATACAAGGTTACCAATCTTATCGTCGATTTTTGCTTCAATAAGCAGCAACTTACCAACCCTAATAAGCGGTATATTTATGATATCGCTTTCGGTCGTTTCGGTAATTGAAACTGGTTGAAACCCAAATTTTAGTTCGTGATTGTATTTAAAACTGTACCAAAGAGAGCCTGCAAGGCAAAAAGCAGCTAGAAATATATTTAGCAGGAACAACCTCATTGGATTTTGAATTTGGATAAAGATAATTAAATTGCTTCCAATTTTTAAAATTCGTTATGATGAAACACCCATGATAATACAAATCCAAAATAAGAATTAACAAAATATGGGTGTTCCATCCGAACTTTAGTGATTGTTAAAAACTAAAATGTAACGTATTGTCAACTTATAAAATTAAAAATTTGTACGGATGAAAAAAATTGCTGTTTTTACATTTTTTGCCTTCGCAATCCTTTTATCGGGCTGTGTTTCATTTTTTAGTATGATAAACTATAGCCCTTCGCCCAAAATTGTTGATGTTTCGTTTTCCGATGATATCAACCCCAGCTATAGTTTTGCCTATTCCGATACGGCTGGAAACGAGTATCTCCGAAAACTAAGAGTTAATTACGGACTCGACACCCTAACCCAAAAAGCAAACAGTGAATTCGAGAAGGTTTTGCTAATTCTGCAATGGACACGCCAGCAATGGAACCATAGCGGAAGTAATCAGCCCCAAAAATCCGATGCAATATCAATTTTGGAAGAAGCAAAAACCGGTAAAAGCTTCAGATGCGTTGAGTATGGCATTGTTAGCGCTGCAGCCCTTAACAGTATTGGATTACCTGCCCGCGTTATTGGACTTAAAACCCGCGATGTTGAGAAGGTAAAATACGGCGCAGGACACGTTGCTGCAGAGGTGTACCTACCTGAACTAAAAAAATGGGTGTTCCTTGACGGACAGTTCAATGCCATTCCAGTGCTAAACAATGTTCCTTTAAGTGCTGTGGAATTTAAGCAGGCGGTGCAGAACAATAATGCAGATTTGAAAATAGTAAGCCTAAATAGAACTGCCAACGAAACAGAAAAGGCTAATTACTTAAAATTTGCTGCTAAGTATTTGTTCTATTTTGATGCTACTTTCGATAATAGGATTGGTTTAACAGGCCCAAGGCTAACAATTAACGATAAAACTAAGCTGACGCTTGTTCCGTTAAATGTAAAAAATCCCACAATTTTCCAGCGAAAATACCCTATAGACTACAGCGAGTATACAAATTCTGTGAAGGATTTTTATCAGGTGCCGGTTTTTAATTGATTATAATTTTTACTTGAACGCTTTGTTAAACTATGACCCCTAGTTCGCGCGCGTCTTCCTTTGACGCGTGCGACTTTTATCGCATTCGTATTTGTTTGGTATCTCAATCCATATCTTTCACTTAGGCTCTGTTCAATCAAAAAACAACGGTTATAAAGTTCTACTTCACCTCCTTCAAATAACCCTCTGGATTTACCGGAATGCCTGATACTCGAACCTCGTAGTGTAGGTGTGCTCCAGAACTTCGTCCTGTGCTTCCAGTATATCCAATTAAATCGCCTTTTTTAACCTTGCTACCTTTTGTTGTTTGTATACTTTCCAGATGTGCGTATAGCGATGATGTTCCATCTTTATGCTCTACAATAATGTAGTTACCAAAACTTCTGTTGAATTCTGCAAGTACAACCTTACCATTGGCGGAGGCATAAATCTCTGTATTTCGGCCAGAGCCAAAGTCAACACCATTGTGCTTTATTGGCCGGTGAAGTGTAGGGTGCATTCGTAATCCAAAAGGCGATGTAATTTTCGATTTTGCCTTAGGCAGAGGAGTTAGTACTGGAATTGCATCGCCATCGGAAGGGAGAGGCGTGAAGGTTGTTTCGGGTTGAGTTTCGTTGGTACTTGATTGTGGCTTTACTTCATTAGTTTTTACATCGGCGTTTGTTTGCTTATTGGCATCCTTAAGGAAGTAAGGTTTTGAATTCTCGTTTTGGGATGTTTCTACCTTTTTTTCTTCCTCGGGTGCAATCTTAACTTGCTCCGTTACCTTAATTCGCTTACCAAGAGCGTATGTAATGCTTTCCTCAAACTTAATAATATCATCTACAGCATTTGCCTTTGCGGTGTCCTTCTTCTCCACATAGTAGGTTTTTAGGCCCATCATGGTGTTATAGTAATCTTGGTACTCCTGCGCCATTTTCTTTAGTTCTTCCTCACGCTGTTTCTTGAATTTCTGAAAATCGGTTTCTCTATTTTGCTTATACTGTTCAAAATCCTGCTCAAGTTTTTTCTTACCGGCCTCTTGTGCTTGTACATTTATGGATAGTGCGATAATCGCGAAAGTTACTATTGACGATAACCTTTTCATAACCATACCTATTAAGTTGTTATTTGCTTTATTACAAATTTATTGCCATTAATCCTTTTTTCAAAATAAAACGAGGAATAGAAAATATACTCCCCGTTTAGCCCCAAACAAAACAACTAACAAACTACGGATGTCGGTAATATGTTTTCCCTACAATTTTCCATCCTTCCTCAAATTTGTAAAGCATTAGGTAATCTGTAAATATTAGCTTTCCCTCTCGAAGCAGTTCAATTTTTGCCACTGCTGCAGTTCCTGTGATATCAATGTTAACGTAGTTAACGGTGGTTTTAGAACGTTGAGCATTTGGGTTTTCCTTTCGGGCACGCTCCGTGCTCTCAATCCAGTTGTAAATTGGCAATTTATTTAGCTGATTATTCTGCAGCATCAGTAAATCGAAACCTGGGTGAAAACCCTTTCGAGTTTCGTTTAAATCGCCATTATTATGAATTCCTTCGATGTAGGCTTTATCTATAACCTTTTTAATAGCATCTACCTCTATTTCCTGCGCCCAAAGATTTATTGATGATAGTATAAAAAACAGCAATAATATTTTTTTCATGGTCGTATCTATTAGTTTTCATTTTGATTTTTTTAACCGTCATTGGTTTAAGTTAAAAAGTTTGAAGTTGTAAAACAATCTGGAAAATTATATGTTATTTTACCGAACGAACATTCAGTCGGTTTTTTGTATGGATAAGAAAGACAAGATATTAGAGGTAATGCTCAGGCTTATTAAAGAGCAAGGTATTCAAGCAACACCAATGGCACAGGTTGCTAAAGAAGCAGGAGTTGCCGCAGGAACAATTTACCATCATTTTGCCAGTAAAGAGCAATTGGTGAATGAACTCTACCTAAGGGTTAAGAAGGAGTTCAGCGATTTGCTAGCCTCCAAGTTAAGCGTTGAGTTGGGTTACAAGGAAAAGTTTTGGGTTCTATGGAAATCGCTTTACTATTACTATACTCAAAATCCTTTGGCGTTTAACTTTTCGGCACAGTTAGGTCATTCGCCAATGATATCGGATGATATAAAAAATCGGGCCAAGCAGTACTATCAACCTATAATTGATTTTTTTGCAGAGGGAACTAGGCTTGGTATTCTAAAGCCTATGGACTCAAATTTAATTGGAGAGTTGGTATACGGTAGCGTGGCATCAACCGTTCAACTTTACTTTGAGGGTAAAACAAATATCACCCTCGAAATACTTGAGCAAGCTATAGAGTACTCGTGGGACGGAATATCTATCAAATAAAAAAGTAAAATTATGGACGAACAATTTATTAAACAGGCATTCGAATCGAAACGGGAGTTTTTTGATGCTGGGAATACAAAAAGTTACGAATTTAGGGTTACGCAGTTAAAGGCGTTGAAAAAAGCCATAATGGAAAACGAGAACGAAATTCTTGATGCTCTGTACAAGGATATGCATAAGCCTAAGTTCGAGGCGTTCACCAGCGAGATAGGCATAATTTACGATGAAATAGATTTTGTGCTTAAGAACCTGAGAAAGTGGATGAAGCCAAAGAGAGTATCAACGCCGTTGGTTATTCATCCAAGTTGGTCTAAAATATACCCAGAGCCATTAGGTGTTGTTCTTATAGTTGGCCCTTGGAATTACCCGTTTCAACTACTAATAAATCCATTGGTGGGAGCAATTGCAGCAGGTAACTGTGCAATACTTAAACCATCGGACAACACTAAGAACACGGCTCAAATTATTGAAAAAATTATATCCAAAATATTCCCACAAAACTATGTTTCGGTGGTACACGGCCCTGGTGCAATGGTTGGGCCGATGCTTATAGAGAAGTATGCATTCAACCATATTTTCTTTACGGGTAGTCCCAATGTGGGTAAGCAAATAATGGCAATGGCCTCGAAGCATTTAACTCCAGTAACGCTTGAACTTGGTGGCAAAAGTCCTGCAATAGTCCATTCCGATGCCAACCTAAAAGTTTCTGCACAACGGTTAATTTGGGCAAAGCTCTTTAATGCAGGGCAAACCTGCGTTTCGCCCGATTACTTGTTGGTTCACGAGAGCGTGAAGGATGTTTTCGTTGATTTGATGCAGAAAACTATTGTTCAGTTCCTTGGCAACGACTCATCGACAAGTGAGAATTTTACCCACATTGTAAATAGCCGACGATTTAATGTGCTAAAGGAATACCTAAAGGAGGGTAGAATAATTCATGGTGGCCGGTTTGATGAAACCAAAAACTATATTGAGCCAACATTGATTGATAATGTGAGTTTTGATGATAAGTTGATGCAGGAGGAAATCTTTGGGCCAATACTTCCAATTCTAACTTACAGTAATATTGAGGAGGTTTTGCCAATTATCCGAAAGAACAGGTATCCATTAGCACTTTACCTGTTTACAGCGAACAAATCGGTTGAAAGGTATATTCTATCGAATGTCGAGTTTGGCGGGGGCTCAATAAACAATGCGCTTGTGCATCTGGTAAATCCAAAATTACCTTTTGGTGGTGTAGGAAATAGTGGAATGGGTAGCTATCATGGAAAGCGCAGCTTCGAAACCATGTCGCATATGAAGAGTGTAATTAAAACATCAACCATTATTGACCCAACACTGCGTTATGCTCCATACAATGAGCAGAAATTCAAACTTGCAAAATTTATATTTAACTAAAAGAGAATGATTGGCTTTTGCCAATCATTTCTTGTTTTAAAGCTTTAGTAAAAAGGTAACAATAAACGGAACTAGAATTGTTAGCACAATTCCGTGAACCAGCGATGGAATTGCATACTCCTTACCCGATGCATTCGAAATTATTGAACAGCGTTGAAATGACTTCGGCAAAACGCTCAAAACCACCATAATGGTTTGGA
>CAZTVB010000035.1:0-11751 GCA_964616315.1 uncultured Rikenellaceae bacterium | reverse complement strand
ATTTAGGTTTACGCCGCGTTGATCGGCTACTGTATGGGCATCGCGAAGCTCAAGAAGAGCCATAACGGTTGCCTTAACAAGGTTGTGGGGATTTGAAGAACCCTTAGACTTTGCAAGCACGTCGGTTACACCAACACTCTCAAGTACAGCGCGCATAGCACCACCTGCCTTAACTCCAGTTCCGTGCGATGCAGGGCGAAGTAACACAAGTGCTCCACCGTACTTTGCTTCTTGTTCGTGAGGAATTGTACCTTTGAACACAGGAACTTTAACAAGGTTCTTTTTTGCATCCTCAATACCTTTTGATATTGCAGAAGTAACCTCACTTGCTTTACCAAGACCATAACCTACTACGCCATTCTCGTTACCAACAACAACAATTGCTGAGAAACTGAATGTTCTACCTCCTTTAGTTACCTTGGTTACGCGTTGAATGCTAACCAGCCTATCCTTAAGCTCAAGGTCGCTGGATTTAACTCTACGTATATTTGTATTTGTTGACATCTTCGTTAGAATTTAAGTCCACCCTCTCTGGCTGCATCAGCTAAAGCTTTTACTCTACCGTGATATAGGTTTCCTCCACGGTCGAATACAACCTCAGTGATTCCTTTTTCAACAGCATTTTTAGCAGCAAGCTGACCAACAAGACGAGCTTGTTCGGTTTTTGTTATATTGGTTTTGCTGGCAATTTCTTTCACGCTCGATGAGGCTGATGCTAAAGTAACACCGTTAACATCATCAATAATTTGAGCGTAGATATTGGTATTGCTCCTGAAAACCGATAGACGAGGCTTTTGGGCTGTGCCCGAAACTCTCTTGCGAATTCGTCTCCTGATGCGGAGTCTTCTTTCTACTTTACTTAAAGCCATATTTAACAGTTTTTACAGGTTATACACTAGCCGACTTACCAGCCTTCTTACGAACAACTTCGCCAACAAATCTAACACCTTTACCTTTGTAAGGTTCTGGTTTTCTAATCGAACGGAGTTTTGCCGCTACTTGTCCTAAAAGCTGCTTGTCGATGCTTTTTAGGAAGATTGTAGGGTTACCTTTACGTTCGGTTTTCGTTTCAACCTTAATCTCCTTTGGTAACAGGAAGTGAATGTCGTGTGAGAAGCCAAGGCTTAACTCAAGCACTTGACCTTTAGCTTCGGCCTTATACCCAACACCAATCAACTCCTGCTGAATCTCCCAACCAGTTGAAACACCTACTACCATATTGTTTATAAGCGCACGGTATAAACCATGCATGGAGCGGTGACGTTTCTGATCAGTTGGTCTGGTGAGAACAACTTCGGTTCCCTCTACGTTGACGGTGATGTCAGGGTCAACTTTCTGGGACAACTCACCCAGAGGGCCTTTCACGCTTACCACGTTATCGGCGCTAACTTTAACGCTTACACCCTGTGGCAAGTTTACAGGTTTTTTTCCGATCCTAGACATTGAATTTAATTTATTTAAAGATTAATAAACATAGCAAATAACTTCACCACCTACATTCTTCACGCGTGCTTCCTTATCGGTCATTAATCCGTGAGATGTGCTGATGATTGCAACGCCAAGGCCATTCAATACACGTGGTAGTTCTGTTGCACCACAGTAACGGCGAAGACCTGGAGTACTGATGCGCTCAATATGCTTGATCGCATTCTTTTTAGTTTCAGGGTGATACTTAAGAGCAATCTTAATCAGTCCCTGTTTTCCGTCTTCCTCAAACTTATAGTTAAGGATATACCCTTTATCGAAAAGGATTCGGGTAATATCCATCTTCATTCTTGAAGATGGAATTTCTAAAACCCTATGACCTGCCATCACGGCATTACGAATTCGGGTTAGGTAATCTGCAATTGGGTCGGTAATCATTGCTTAATCAATTTATTTTTGTTTTTACCAACTAGCTTTTTTAACACCGGGAATCAAACCGTTTGATGCCATTTCCCTGAAGGTAATCCTGCTGATACCGAATTGACGCATATAACCACGTGGTCTGCCTGTTAGCATACAACGGTTGTGCAAACGAATAGGATTAGAGTTGCGGGGTAACTTTTGTAGCCCAACAACATCGCCCTCAGCTTTTAGCTTAGCGCGTTTCTCGGCATACTTCTCTACGAGTTTAGCACGTTTTGCTTCGCGCGCTTTCATTGACTCTTTTGCCATACACTAGTTCTTTTTAGCGTTTTTAAAAGGTAAACCGAATTCACGTAGAAGTGCGTAAGCCTCCTCATCGTTCTCGCTGGTTGTTACAAAAGTAATTTCCATGCCAAGAATACGGTTAATTTTATCGATATCGATCTCAGGGAAAATGATTTGCTCCTGGATACCTAAGGTATAATTACCTCGGCCATCTAGTTTATCGTTAATCCCTTTAAAATCACGAATTCGAGGTAGAGATACGTTGATTAAACGCTCTAGGAATTCGTACATTCTTTCGCGGCGAAGGGTAACCTTAAGTCCGATAGGTACATTCTTACGAAGTTTGAAGTTCGAGATGTCCTTACGCGACATAGTTTGCATTACCTTTTGGCCGGTAATATTGGTCAGGTCGACTTGAGCAGCTTCAATAATTTTCTTGTCTGCTACCGCTTGTCCAATCCCTTGGTTGATTACTATCTTCTCCAACCGGGGAACCTGCATAACGCTCTTGTAGTTGAATTCCTTCATGAGCGCTGGAACAATTTCCTCTTTGTATTTTTTCTTGAGGGTAGGTACGTATTCCATTACTTAATCTCCTCTCCTGATTTTTTAGAGAATCTCACTAATTTTCCTTTATCGTTTAGCTTGCGGCCAATACGAGAAGGTTTTCCTGTAGCGGGATCAATTAACATTAGGTTCGAAATATGAATGGGGGCTTCTTTCTTAATAATGCCACCCTGAGGGTACTTGGAATTGGGTTTGGTATGTTTTGATACCATGTTTACACCCTCAACCAAGGCGCGTTCATCTTTAATCATAACGCTTAGCACCTTGCCCTGCTGGCCTTTCGATTCGCCAGAGATGACGTAAACCAAATCCCCTTTTTTAATATGTAACTTGCTCATAGTAAATTTGATTATCGGATTATAACACCTCAGGTGCTAATGAAACGATTTTCATATAGTTATCACGTAACTCTCTGGCTACTGGGCCAAAAATACGGGTACCACGAATTTCGTCTTGGTTGTTTAGTAGCACACAAGCGTTATCGTCGAAACGGATGTATGAACCATCTGGGCGACGAATTTCCTTCTTGGTGCGAACTACAACAGCCTTTGATACTGTACCTTTTTTCACATCTCCGCTAGGTATAGCGCTCTTCACTGTAACAACGATTTTATCGCCAATACGTGCATAACGCTTTGCGGTTCCGCCTAGTACCCTGATGCAGAGTACTTCCTTTGCTCCGCTATTATCGGCAACTAATAAACGACTTTCCTGCTGTATCATGGTTACTTAGCTTTTTCAATGATTTCTACTAATCTCCAGCGTTTCAGCTTACTTAACGGACGGGTTTCCTGAATTTTAACCACATCGCCTACACCACAAGTGTTATTCTCGTCGTGTGCGTAAAGCTTGGTGGTTTTGTTCACGAACTTACCGTAAATAGGATGTTTTACTTTACGCTTAACAGCTACCACGATGGATTTATCCATTTTGCTGCTAACAACAACTCCTATTCTCTCTTTACGTAAATTTCTTGTTACTTCTTCCATAGCCTTAAAGCGTTACTTGTTCTGATTGAGATTACGCTGGCGCAAGATAGTGTTAAGCCTTGCGATGTTTCTGCGAGTCTCTGTAATTTTCATTGGATTGTCCAGAGGCGAAATGCTATGGTTTAACCTTAGCTTAAGTAGCTGAGATTTCTCATTCTCAATGCGCTCCTCAATCTCTTTTATTGTCAGTTCTCTTATCTCTGAAGTTTTCATGGCTCGTTAGTTTGTAGTTTCTTCGTAATCGTTACGAACAATGAACTTAGTAGTGATTGGGAGTTTCTGAGCTGCTAGGCGCAGTGCCTCCTTTGCTACTTCGTATGGTACACCTTCGCACTCAAATAGTATGCGGCCTGGAGTAACAGGAGCAACAAATCCCTCGGGAGCACCTTTACCTTTACCCATACGAACCTCGGCGGGTTTTTTGGTTATAGGCTTATCGGGGAATATACGTATCCATATCTGACCTTCACGTTTCATGTAACGGGTCACGGCCTGACGGGCAGCTTCTATCTGGCGGCTGGTAATCCAGTACGATTCCATCGCCTTGATTCCAAAAGAGCCAAATGCAAGTTGATTACCGCGTTGGGCATTCCCTTTCATACGACCCTTTTGCGCCCTTCTGAATTTTGTTTTCTTTGGCTGTAACATTTCGAAAATGCTTTAATTCTTTAAACTATTTTCTTTTTTTACGTGCACCGCCACGCTGACGTCCTGCTGGTTGGTTGCTAGGAGAAGCTGCTGAAGCAGCTGCGCTATTACCAACGTTAGGGGATAAGTCGCGTTTGCCGTAAACCAATCCATTGCAAATCCAAACCTTAATACCAATTAGACCAACCTTGGTATGAGCCTCAGCTAGTGCGTAGTCGATATCGGCACGGAATGTATGAAGTGGAATTCTACCTTCTTTATAGGTTTCGGAGCGAGCCATTTCGGCACCACCCAAACGTCCTGAGATTTGCACTTTAATACCCTCAGCACCCATTCTAATGGTAGATGCAATAGCAGTTTTAATTGCTCTGCGGTACGATATACGTCCTTCTAACTGGCGAGCGATGTTGTTTCCAACGATAACAGCATCAATTTCTGGACGTTTAACTTCAAAGATATTGATTTGAACCTCCTTGTTGGTGATTTTACGCAATTCCTCTTTGAGTTTATCTACTTCCTGGCCACCTTTTCCGATGATAATACCAGGACGTGCAGTGTGTATGGTAACAGTAATTAGCTTAAGGGTTCGCTCAATAACAATCTTAGAAAGACTTGCTTTTGAAAGCCTCTCGTTAAGGTAATCACGAATTTTGCTGTCTTCAACAAGTTTCTGAGCGTATTTGTTACCTCCGTACCAGTTGGAATCCCATCCTCTGATGATTCCAAGTCGGTTTCCTATTGGATTAACTTTATTTCCCATTTAACTGCTAATTATTTGTATCGTTATTAACTGCACTATCAACAATCACGGTTACGTGATTTGAACGTTTACGAATACGATGCGCGCGTCCCTGAGGAGCGGTGCGAATACGTTTAAGACTTCTACCCTGATCAACAAAAATCTCCTTAACAAAAAGGTTAGCATCTTCAATACGAGTGTTCTCGTTTTTTGCTTTCCAGTTTGCAATAGCGGAGAGTAATAGTTTATGAACATCCCCAGCAGCGTCTTTACCGTTGAACTTAAGAATGTTTAGGGCTGAATTCACGTCTTTACCGCGTACCAGGTCTACTACCAAGCGCATTTTACGTGGAGATGATGGGCAATTGCGTAATATCGCAATTGCTTTTTTCTTTTTCTCCTCCTTTAGCCTATTGGCCATTGTATGTTTTCTTGCACCCATTGCTTAGTTTCTTTAATCAATTCACTTACTTTTTCTTATTACCTGCGTGACCACGGAATGTACGTGTTGGAGCAAATTCTCCAAGTTTATGACCAACCATGTTCTCGGTAACGTATACAGGAATAAACTTATTCCCGTTGTGAACTGCTATGGTGTGTCCAACAAAGTCGGGAGAAATCATCGAACTACGAGACCATGTTTTTACAACAGCCTTCTTGTTAGATTCGTTCATTGCGCTTACGCGTTGATCTAACTTATATTCGATGAAGGGACCTTTTTTAAGTGACCTACTCATACCTTCAATTTTTACTGATTACTTTTTCCTGCGTTCAACAATAAACTTATTGCTAGGATTCTTCTTAGAGCGTGTCTTATAGCCCTTAGCAGGAATACCTTTGCGTGAGCGTGGATGACCTCCCGAAGCACGTCCTTCACCACCACCCATTGGGTGATCAACAGGGTTCATTGCAACACCCCTGTTGCGTGGACGACGACCTAACCAACGGGTACGTCCGGCTTTACCAGATTTCTCCAAAGCGTGGTCGCTGTTCGATACGCTACCAATGGTAGCTTTGCATTCGGTTAGTACCATACGGGTCTCACCGCTAGGAAGTTTAACAATTGCATACTTGCCTTCACGTGCAAGAAGTTGTGCATATGAACCAGCACTTCTTGCCATGCAAGCGCCTCTACCTGGGTATAACTCAATGTTATGAATTAGTGTACCAAGTGGAATCTCAGCCAAGTAAAGAGTGTTTCCAAGCTCCGGAGCAACTCCTCTTCCTGACATAATGGTTTGACCAACTTGTAGTCCACTAGGAGCAACTATATAGCGTTTTTCGCCATCGGCATACTCAACTAGTGCAATACGCGCGGTACGGTTTGGATCGTACTCAACAGTTTTAACCACTGCTGCAACGCCCTCGCGCTCGCGTGTAAAGTCAATCAATCTGTATCGGCGCTTATGACCACCCCCTATATATCGCATGGTCATTTTCCCCTGGTTATTTCTACCACCAGTTTTTTTCAGGGGGCGTAGCAACGATTTCTCAGGCTTCGAAGCAGTAATTTCTTCGAATGTGCCTATAATTTTGTGTCTCTGTCCTGGTGTAACAGGTTTTAGTTTCCGTACAGCCATTTTCTTTAGATGTTGCTATAAAAATCAATTTTCTCACCATTCTTCAACGTTACAAGAGCTTTCTTGAAGCTATTTGTGCGGCCACTCAAAAAACCAGCTTTTGTGTAGCGGTTCTTTTGTTTGCCTGCGTAACGTATAGTATTCACTGAGTCCACGGTAACACCGTATAAATCCTCAATGGCTCTCTTAATCTGTAACTTATTCGCTTTCTTATCAACAATAAAACCGTATTGGTTTACCTTGCTAGTTAAGCGCTCCATCTTTTCAGTTACAATCGGTCTAATCAGTATGTCCATCATTCGTCTAATTAAGAAACTTTAAACAATTTGTTTAGAACATCTACCGAACTCTCTGAAAGCACTAATGCTTTTGCATTTAATACTTCGTAAGTATTTATAGATGAAGCATTTACAACTTTGCACTTTTCTAAATTTCTGGATGACAAAGATATATTTTTATTTACATCACCCAACACGAAAAGTGTTTTTTTGTCTGCTACTTTTAAATTATTGCAAATTGAAAGGAATTGTTTAGTTTTTGGAGTATCAAAGTTGAAATCCTCAACCACAACAATTGCATTATCTTTCACTTTGTAAGCTAGTGCACTCTTACGGGCAAGTTGTTTAACTTTTTTGTTCAACTTGAAGCTGTAATCGCGGGGTACTGGGCCGAATACGCGTCCACCTCCACGGAATAGTGGCGATTTAATGCTACCTGCACGAGCAGTACCTGTACCTTTTTGCTTCTTTAACTTGCGTGTGCTACCGGAAACCTCATTACGTTGTTTCGCTTTATGGGTTCCTTGACGTCCGTTTGCAAGAATTTGCTTAACGTCAAGATAGATTGCGTGATCGTTAGGTTCGATGGTAAAGATAGAATCATCGAGTTGGATCATTCTCCCGGTTTCCTGTCCTGATATGTTAAGTACTTTAATTTCCATTATTTCTCAATAATTAAGTAAGAACCTTTTGCACCTGGAATGGAACCTTTTACTAGAAGAAGGTTGCTCTCAGGAATAACTTTGAGAACGCGTAGGTTCATGATTTTAACCCTATCGCCACCAGTGCGACCTGGTAACCTTTTTCCTGGGAAAACGCGTGATGGGAACGATGAAGCACCCATAGAACCAGGGTGACGTTGACGGTTATGCTGACCGTGAGTTTGACCACCCACACCGCCGAATCCGTGACGTTTAACAACCCCTTGAAATCCTTTACCTTTGGTAATTCCGGTAACATCAACCCAACGGTCTTCGTTAAACAAGTCAACAGTGATAACATCACCTAATTGATTTGTACCATCCCAATCTCTAAACTCAACTACTTTGCGTTTAGGAGTGGTGTTAGCTTTCTGAAAGTGACCCATCATAGGTCTGCTGGTATGTTTCTCCTTTTTGTCATCAAAGGCAAGTTGAATAGCAGTATAACCATCGTTATCTGCATTCTTCACCTGAGTGACAACGCAAGGACCAGCCTCAATTACGGTGCAGGGGATATTTTTTCCATCCTCACCGAATACGGAAGTCATTCCGATTTTACGTCCAATTAATCCTTGTGGCATTGTCTTTACAATTTACAATTCACACTCATACTTTAATTTCTACTTCGACTCCACTTGGAAGTTCGAGCTTCATAAGAGCATCGATAGTCTTCGGGGTGGAGCTGTAGATGTCGAGCAAACGCTTATAGGAGCACAGCTCAAATTGCTCCCTCGATTTTTTGTTCACGAAAGTTGAACGGTTTACCGTAAAAATTCGCTTGTGCGTTGGAAGCGGGATTGGCCCGCTCACCACAGCGCCTGTAGCCTTGACCGTTTTCACGATCTTTTCGGCCGACTTGTCTACCAGGTTGTGGTCGTACGATTTGAGTTTAATTCTAATTTTCTGGCTCATTGTACATATTAGTAAAAGTAATTATTCAATCTCCTTTACTTCCTTACCACGCGATTTTTCCACAATCTCTTTTGCGATATTTGCGGGAACTTCAGCGTAGTGAGAGAATTCCATTGTAGATGTAGCACGTCCGGATGATAAAGTTCTTAGAACTGTAACATAACCGAACTGCTCAGATAGAGGTACTTTTGCTTTTATAACCCTAGCAACTCCTTTTGATTCCATACCAGCAATTTGACCACGACGTTTGTTCAAGTCGCCAATTACATCGCCCATATACTCCTCTGGAGTTACTACTTCAACGTTCATAATAGGTTCAAGTAATACGGGTGATGCTTTAGGTGCTGCAGCACGGAATGCGTAACGAGCAGCAATCTCGAATGAAAGTGCATCGGAGTCAACTGGGTGGAAAGAACCATCCTTAAGTACTACCTTCATTGCAGGAACGTTGAAACCAGCAAGAACACCATTGTTCATTGCAGTAACAAAACCTTTTTGAACTGAAGGAACGAATTCGCGTGGGATATTTCCGCCTTTAACCTCATCAACAAACTGTAATCCTGATACACCCTCATCGGCTGGGCCAAGTTCGAAGATGATATCAGCGAATTTACCACGACCACCAGATTGTTTCTTGAATACCTCGCGGTGTGATACAGCTTTTGTAATAGTTTCTTTGTATGCAACCTGAGGCGCTCCCTGACTGATATCCACGTTAAACTCTCTGCGTAAACGGTCTACAATAATTTCAAGGTGAAGTTCACCCATTCCACTAATAATAGTTTGTCCGCTATCAGGGTCAGTTTTAACACGGAAAGTTGGATCTTCCTCAGATAGTTTACCTAGAGCAATGCCTAGTTTATCAAGATCTTTTTGAGTCTTTGGTTCAATTGCTAAACCAATAACAGGCTCAGGGAAAGTCATTGACTCAAGTGCGATAGGATGTTTCTCATCGCAAACGGTATCGCCAGTACGTAGATCTTTAAAACCAACTACAGCACAAATGTCACCAGCCTCGCAGAACTCAATTGGGTTTTGCTTGTTGGCATGCATTTGGTATAGACGGCTAATACGTTCTTTTTTTCCTGTACGTGTGTTGAAAATATAGCTACCACTGTCAACCTTACCAGAATAAACTCTCACAAAAGCTAAACGACCAACAAATGGGTCAGTTGCAATTTTGAAAGCCAAACCGCAGAATGGTTCACCAATAACTGGTTTGCGAATAATCTCATCGCCACTGTCAGGATCTGTGCCTATGATATCTCCTTTATCAAGCGGACTTGGAAGAAATGCTACAACAGCATCGAGTAAATGCTGAACGCCTTTATTTTTGAATGAAGCACCGCAAAGTACAGGTACGATAGACATATCGATTGTTGCCTTGCGAATAGTTTCAATCATTTCGTCAGCTGTGATTGAATCTGGATTATCAAAGAATCTTTCCAATAAATCATCGTTATAGGAAGCAACAGCCTCAATAAGTTTTCCGCGCCATTCAGCCGCTTCATCCTTCATATTGGCAGGGATGTCCTCTAAACGATAGTTTACAGATTTAGTTTGAGGATCATCAAACCAAACAACTGCTTTATTCTGTATTAGGTCAACTAATCCAGTAAATGAATCTTCAGCTCCAATTGGAATCTGAATAGGCACTGGATTAGCGCCAAGTTTTTCTTGAATTTGACTAACAACTGATAGGAAGTCAGCACCAACGCGATCCATCTTGTTAACAAAGGCAATCTTTGGAACTCTGTACTTATCGGCCTGACGCCATACAGTTTCACTTTGTGGTTCAACACCACCAACTGCACAGAATGTTGCAACGGTACCATCCAAAACACGTAACGAACGCTCTACCTCAACGGTAAAATCTACGTGACCTGGGGTATCGATAATATTAATTTGGAACTGCTGATTGTTGTACTTCCAGAAGGTTGTAGTAGCAGCCGAAGTAATGGTAATACCTCTCTCCTGCTCCTGAACCATCCAGTCCATTGTAGCTGCACCATCGTGTACCTCTCCTATTTTATGGCTTTTGCCAGTATAAAATAGAATACGCTCGGTAGTTGTTGTCTTACCGGCGTCGATGTGTGCCATAATCCCGATGTTACGAGTAAATTTTAAATCCCTGCTCATCTATAATCCTACCTTCCCCGTATCGTGAATTAAAATCTGAAATGTGCAAAAGCTTTGTTTGCTTCAGCCATTTTATGCATATCTTCTTTCTTCTTGAAAGCAGCACCTTCTTCGTTGAAAGCAGCCATAATTTCAGCAGCTAGTTTCTCGCTCATTCCTTTACCCGAACGTTTGCGGGAGTAAAGAACAAGATTCTTCATAGAAAGTGATATTTTTCTCTCAGGGCGAACTTCCATTGGAACTTGGAAAGTAGCACCACCCACTCTGCGGCTCTTCACCTCAACTTGTGGAGTAATGTTCTCTAATGCCTTTTTCCAAATCTCAAGTGGAGATTTCTCGGCATCTTTCATGCGTTGACCAACAATTTCTAATGAATTGTAGAAAATTTCATACGCAGTACTTTTCTTACCCTCGTACATCAGGTTATTTACAAACCTGGTAACCATTACATCACCGAATTTTGGATCGGGTAAGATGATTCGTTTTTTTGGTTTTGCTTTTCTCATTGTTCTAAAGCATCAACTGAGGTTAAATTTTACTTTTTAACTTTAGGTCTCTTAGCACCATACTTCGAACGACGTTGTTTACGTCCTTCAACACCAGATGCATCAAGTGTTCCACGTACTAAGTGGTAACGAACACCGGGTAAATCTTTTACCCTACCTCCGCGGATAAGCACGATAGAGTGCTCTTGCAGATTGTGACCCTCACCAGGAATGTAGGCATTAACCTCCTTACCGTTTGTAAGCCTAACCCTGGCAACCTTTCTCATAGCCGAATTCGGCTTTTTAGGAGTAGTGGTGTACACACGTACACATACCCCGCGTCTCTGAGGGCAAGCATCAAGCGCTGGCGCTTTACTCTTGTCGATCAGTTTAGACCTTCCTTTTCTTACTAGTTGCGAAATTGTTGGCATAAATTGATGAAATTTATGTTAAATTAAACTTTTAAAATGGACTGCAAAGGTATTGATTTTTTCAACACCACAACCATTTCAACATCTTTTTTTGCTGTTTATTAGCATTTTCCGTGCTAATTCTTTTTAGCGGGCGCAAAGATATATCA
>CAZTVB010000034.1:0-11810 GCA_964616315.1 uncultured Rikenellaceae bacterium | reverse complement strand
GGAAATTCTACGAAGTTTTTCTCCAGATTGGCAAAAATCCAACGGATTCCATCGGCGCTAAGTAGGTTGTTGGCTCTGATAATGGATTTATCCACAGGGTGAACGGCTGAGTAGTCGAACACCGTGGCAATCCACGATGCTACCATAACTAACACGGCCAAAATGAGGAATAGAGTGGCTGGGTGAGGAAGTTTATTCCCAGCGCGCTCAATGTAATTGAGCACTCGGTCGAACACCTTCGACGACGTTCCCTTAACTTTGTTGATTACTTTCTTCATTTGGTCAAATGTATATATGTTCAAGTTTGCAAATATAATCCTGAGATTCAATTTACAAAAAATAGCTTAATTGTTGTAAAACAACTATGGTATATTTCAATTGTAATGTACCATATTTCATGCGTTCTGTGTGTTTTAAGATTTTCATTATCTTTGAACAAATAATAAATGAATTATGACACTGCTATTAATTTATTTGTTCATAGCATTAACAGTTTCTTTCCTATGTTCAATAATGGAAGCGGTTTTGCTTTCATCCCCTTTGTCCTATTTAAAAGTAAAGGAGGAGGCAGGAAAGAGAGGGGCTATTATAATGATAAAACTTAAACAGAATATTGATAGGCCTCTTTCTGCAATTCTTTCCCTAAATACAGTTGCACATACAGTTGGTGCGGCTGGCGTTGGAGCACAGGCCACCATAGTTTTTGGCGAAGAGTACTTTGGACTTGTTTCGGCTATTCTTACGATACTTATTCTTGTGTTGACTGAGATTTTCCCAAAGACTATTGGTGCTAGGTATTGGAGAGAATTATCCGGAGTTTCAGCCGTCATTATACGTGCGATGATATTTATAACCTATCCCTTAGTAATTGCCTCATCATTTATAACAAAAATTTTCTCCAGTAAGTCAGTGGAACAAACAACAAGTAGGGAGGAAATATCTGTTTTGGCAAATATTGGAGAAGAGGAAGGCGTATTTGGTGAAAAAGAGAATAAAATAATTCAAAACTTAATTCGCCTTAAGTCCATAAAAACCTTTGAGGTTATGACTCCTCGTGTTGTGGTGTCGGTTGCCGATGAAAATATGGAACTTGACGATTTCCTGAAAAATAAGGAGTACTTAAGATTTTCCAGAATACCAGTTTATTCAGAGAATGATGAGCACATTACAGGATATGTTTTCAGACAAACAGTTTTCGAAAAGTTAGCCGAAGATAAGGTTGGCCTTAAGTTGAAGGATTTAAAACGCGAAATTGTTTTTATACCCAATTCAAAACCCCTTTTAGGTGTATGGGAGTTACTCCTTGATAAAAAAGAGCACATTGCTATAGTTGTAGACGAGTACGGTGGTATGGACGGAATCGTTACCATGGAGGATATTATTGAAACCCTTTTAGGTTTCGAAATTGTTGATGAAAAAGATACCATTGCCGATATGCAACAATTTGCCCGCGAAAGGTGGAAAATGCGTCAAGAAAAGTATCGGTTGATTGATAAGATCGATAACGATAAGTGATTCTTATTGTAAATCAATATTTCAATTAATCGATCTCTTTCCCGCAATGCGGGCATTTTTTTGGGTGATGATTTTTCTTGTTGATTTTTTCCATAAAACCAGCACTTACCAACCCTGTAGGAAGTGCCACAAGACCAATGCCGAGTATTGCAATAAATCCACTAATAAGTTTTCCCATTGCTGTAATTGGGTAAACATCGCCATAACCCACGGTGGTTAGTGTTGCAATTGCCCACCAAAAGCAGGCAAATATATTGGGGAATTTGTCGGGTTGCACATCGCCTTCAACATAGTACATCAGGAACGAAGCAATTATTAGAATTAAAAAAGTTAAGAAACCGGTAATTGCCAAATCGGCCTTCTTTTCTCTAAATACTTCACCAATAATATTTAGTGAGTTGCTGTATCGGTTAATTTTAAGCAACCGCAGAAATCGCATTATCCTGAGAATTCTTATAAATCGAAGGTCTAGTTTTACGATAAATGGTAAGTAGAATGGCATTATTGCTAAAAGGTCGATTAATCCATAGCCCGAGAGTATAAATTTGAGTGCCGATTTAAGCTTACTATTTGTTGGGTGAGTTAAGTCCGAAACGTAAATTCGAGTCAAATACTCAAAGGTGAAGATTATCACCGAGAATAATTCAAATGTTCTAAAGTAGATGTTGTAGTGTGAATGAATTGAAGCCACAGTTTCAAGTACTATGGCAATAACATTTAGCACAATAAGAATCATAATGGAGTAGTCGAACCAAAGGTTAATTTTTGAGCCGTGCTCACCTTTTTCAACTAAATTGTATAACCTTGTTTTAAGCATTTTTGACTTTGTTTGGGTCGAATGACCTATATACAATGTCAAAATTACAAATTTGATTTTTAAACAAATTGATAATAGTTGTAATTTTAAGAACAGTTTTGTTAACAGTAATCTAGATTTAAATGAAAAAATCAACCATAAAACTACCACTAACCCAAGCCGAAAAACAGCGTCTAAAACACAAAAAGATTAAACTGAGTGATATTACCGATTACGCAGTTGATGAGTTAGAGGTAATTCTTGGAGTTTCATTTGAACGTGCTAGGGAGATTTATGCCTTGGTCGAGTTTCAATCTATACCTTCGGTGGGTATTCGGTTTGCCGAGGATTTAGTTTCGTTAGGTTATTACTCAATAGATGAATTGAAAGGTAAAGATGGCGCTTTGCTTACCAATGAGTTTGAAATGCTAAAAGGGTACTGGATTGACCCTTGCGTTGAGGACCAGTTCCGTTTAGTGGTTTACTATGCCAATACCAAAGACAGCAGTAAAAATTGGTGGTATTTTACCGATGAACGCAAAAAATTTCGTCTTGAAAATGGTTATCCTACAAGCCGTCCAACTAAGGCTTGGCACGAAACTTTGAATCGCTCTTAAAAAAGAAAAGTTGGAGCATTGCTACTCCAACTTTCCAAACCATAAACATAAACTATGACTGGGTAGTCATATTACCTTGAATATTTTATTTGCAGCTTTCCTGCATAAATGGATACTTGTAATCGGTTGGGGGAACAAGCGTTTCCTTGATTGTACGTGCGCTAGTCCAGCGGATAAGGTTTAAGTGGCTACCAGCCTTGTCGTTTGTACCCGATGCACGAGCACCGCCGAATGGTTGTTGACCTACTACTGCTCCTGTTGGTTTGTCGTTTACATAGAAGTTACCTGCAGCGTAGCGTAGTTTTTCCATGGCTAAATCTATAGCAGCACGGTCACTTGCAAATATTGCTCCTGTTAGCGCGTATGGCGATGTTTGGTCGCAAAGTTCAAGTGTTTTCTCGTACTCGTTATCGTTGTATGTATAGATTGTTAGGACTGGCCCAAATATTTCCTCCTCCATGGTTATGAAGTGTGGATTTGAGGTTAGTATAACGGTTGGCTCAATAAAGTATCCAACGCTTTTGTCGCCGTTACCTCCAAAAACTATCTCAGCATCGCTAGCCTCTTTTACTTTTTGGATATAACTCATAATATTATCAAATGAGTTCTCGTCAATAACAGCGTTTATGAAGTTGGTGAAATCTGTTGGGTCGCCCATTTTAATTTCGCCAAGCATTTTGCCCATGGCATCTTTCAGCGCAGGCCACATCGATTTAGGAACGTATGCGCGCGATGCAGCAGAGCATTTTTGACCTTGGTACTCAAAAGAACCACGCACCATTGCAACAGCAACCTCATCGAGTTGTGCGCTTGGATGAACCACAATAAAGTCCTTACCGCCAGTTTCGCCAACTAGTTTTGGGTATGAGCGGTACTTGCCAAGGTTCTCAGCAATTTGACGCCAGAAATGGTTGAAAGTCCCTGTTGAACCGGTAAAGTGAATACCCGCAAGCATTGGGTGTTTGAATATTTCCTTGCCAATTACCGAGCCTTTACTTGGAACAAAGTTGATAACACCATCGGGAACGCCGGCTTCCTTGAAAATCTTCATCAAAATATAGTTAGATAGAAGCGAGGTGGTTGCTGGTTTCCAAACAACTGTGTTGCCCATTAGTACTGGCGATAAGTTCAGGTTCGATGCAATTGCAGTGAAGTTGAAAGGTGATACTGTGAAAACAAATCCTTCCAATGGACGGTATTCTGTTCTGTTTAAGTGTGAATTCTCTGAAATTGGCTGCTCGTTGTAGATTTGACTCACAAAGTATGCGTTAAAACGTAAGAAATCTATAACCTCACAGGCTGAATCAATCTCTGCTTGGTAAGCATTTTTGCTTTGGCCAAGCATTGTGGCTGCATTTATTAATGGACGGTATTTTGTTGCTATTAACTCAGCAATCTTTAGGGTTACAGAAACCCTGTCAATCCACGATGTTTGTTCCCACTGATGGCGAGCAGCCAAGGCAGCCTCGATGGCCATATTTACTTCTTTTTCGCCAGCTAAATGGAATTTTGCTAGGATGTGAGAATGGTTGTGTGGCATTCTCACGGTTTCTGTCACGCCTGTTCTGATTTCCTTGCCACCAATAATTAGGGGAATTTCAGTCACGGTGTTCGCTAAGTTCTCTAACTCTTTTTCAAGTTTAATTCTTTCGGGCGAGCACGATTTGTAGCTCAGAATTGGCTCATTCTTTGGTCGCTCAAAGCTGAAAATTGCGTTATTCATATATTTAATAGTTTAATTATTTCAATCTAAATTTTCGATATGCAAAAAAATACATAACGAAATACTTTTTAAATGATTTTTATCAGTAGTGGTTATTTTAGAATTAATCTAAATAGTGAAGTAGTAACGCAAACAGTTTGAATTTGTTTAGTTGTTGGTTTGTTCTGTTATAAAGTGATTGAGAAATTAAGCTATTGGGTTGATGTTACTCCTGTTAAACCAAAGTTTTCTGACTAAAATCATTTGTGCAAATGGCTATAAAACCTAACTTTGGGTGATAAATAATTCAAACTAAATGGCAGGCCCAAAAGGTTCGAAATATTACAATATCTACCTCGATTTTTCAATATACCTGAAACATCGTGAGGATGGTAATCCTGTGCTTACCGAGGAGCACTTTGAGTTGCTATTGAATATTGGGGAATTAGGCTCTTTGGCAGCAACTGCTGAGCGTATGGAGATTAGTTACCGAAAGGCTTGGGGCTTGCTCCGCCAATCGGAGCAAACGCTTGGATTTGCATTAATTGAGAAGCACCGTGGAGGCCGCGATGGTGGCAATACGCTACTTACCGAGGAGGGGAAGAATTTAGTTGAGTCCTACAAGGCTTTAAGGGTTGAGTTTGACTCGTCGGTAAAGGTTTTTGTGAAGAATTTTTTCCATAGAATTAACGAACAGTAGTTTTTTTGATGCGATATTTTGTTGGAATAGACGATACGGATAATTTGGAGAGTAGGGGCACAGGCTATGTAGGACGCACTATGGCGGAGTTAATTGTTGCCAATGGTTTAGGTACAACTGGGGCAATATCGCGTCACCAGTTACTTTTCGACCCTCGTGTGCCATATACATCGCATAACTCATCGCTTTGCATTGAGGTTGAAACCTCAAAACCCGACGAGTTGTTGAATTTTATGATATCGTATCTACTGAAAGCCTGTGCAGTTGGTTCCGATTGTGGATTATGTGTGGTCGATGCTGATAATGTTCCCGTATCGGTTATTGAATGGGGAAAAACTGCAAAGCAGGACTTGGTGAAACAGATTGATGGTCTGAATTTGTCAAAGCGTGAAGGCATCATTCTGATTGGTCTTACAGGCAATCACGATGGTGTAATTGGCTCAATGGCTGCTGTAGGGCTTAGAGCATCGGGAAACGATGGTCGCTTTGTGGCATTGAAAGGTACTGAGGTTAGAACAATAACAGGCATCAAAACTTCAGCGGAGCTGAAAAAAATTGTTGAGGTTCACCAAATAGTAACTCCAAGCGGTGATGTAATTGACGATTCTTCGACAATTTTGCTAGAAGGCTGGTTACGACCAGTTCATCGTAATGGATTAATAACGTTGATAGTTAATAAAATAGATAATTGTAACGAATATGGCTACAAACTCGCAGACAAGGACTTTATCAAGAGTATTTCCAATTAGTTTTTCAACCACAGCCCAAATTGTGCTTTTGCTTTTTGTTGGTCTTGTGGCAACTTGGCTACATTATAAGTTTAGAATTCCATTGCGGATGCCCGGTAGGCATGGTTTGGAGTTTATGTTGCTTGTAATGGGAGCAAGGTACTTGTCCAATTTGCGTTTGGCAACATCTGTTACAGTAACAGGTTCAATACTTACAACTCTTATCCCAGGTTTTGGCTTTACCGACCCAATGCTACCTTACATTTACGTTGGCATGGGTGTTTTTGTTGATTTTGTATGGTACCGTTGGCCTAAACAATTGGTGTGGATTCCTGTTATTGCATTGTTGGGCGGGTTAACTTACACGTTGATTCCGCTTATCAGAATAGTTTTCTCGTCTATTACTGGGTTTTACTATGGTAGTTTGGCTACTGGGTTTATGTTTCCAGTATTAACGCACTTTGCATTTGGGTTTATTGGAACATTGGCAGGTGTTGGTGCGGCATCGGGTTTGAGAAAGTTAAAGAAGTAGAATAATTTAGGCTGTTTTGAGTATTGTCATTCCTGTGTTTGCAGGAATCTTCCAATTTAAGATTGAGATTCTGGATTTTCGCCAGTTTGACTTCAACAAACCAGCCTTTTAAAATAATATCGATATGAAAAACATTTCTATTCGTATTGGTTTGATGTTGATGCTTGCGGTAGCATTATCGGCATCGTGCAAGGAGACAGAGAAGAATACTGCAACTCCAGTAATAGAACTTATTAGTGGAGAGGGCTTAATTACCGATGATACTTCAGCATCGGTAGCCGAGATTCTTAAGTTCAAAATACATTGCCAGTGGAATGGCGATAATACTCTAACTAATCTTATTGTTGCTAGCAACGATAAGCGTGTGGTTGATGAGGGTATGAATATCAAGGAATTTGAGCGTGAGATTACTTTTGCCAAAGGAACCGACGATGTTGAGTTGATTGTTTTTACTATTCGCGATATTAAGGGACAATCGTCGAGTGTTTCGTTAACAGTTACAAAGGACGATGGCTCAGTTGGAGGTGAGTTGGTTCGATACAATAATCTCGAACTGAGTGCTCAAAATGCCGAAAATGGTAAAGGATTTCTATCGTTAACAAATGGCGTAGCCTATTCGTTGCAGGATGCTAGTGGTATTCAGGGCGATATTCATATGCTTTATTTTTACGATGCAAATACAACAGATTTAAACACCATTGCTTCGCCAGGAGCCAATTTAACAAATATTTTAGATTTGTCGAGTTGGACTACACATAATACTGCTCGGTTCTACCAGGTAACAATGACACAGGAGCAATTTGATGCGGTTGCTGAACCAACATCGGTTGTTAGCCTTTACTCCGAAGTCGATGGAAAGCGTAAGGCCAAAAATTTAAAGGCTGGCGATACTTACTCGTTCAAACTCGAGAGCAATGGTAAGTATGGAATATTAAGAGTTACCGAGGTTACAGGGCAGGCTGATGGAAAAGTTGTATTTTCTGTTGTAATGCAGAAATAGTTGTTTTCAATGAGATTATCTTTTTATAAATCGATACTTACTTTTATTTTTCTAACTCTGCTTTCGGGGTTTGGATATGCTCAGCATTGTGTAAAGGGTAAGGTTGTCGATTCTGAGTCGCAGAAGGCGTTACAGGGTGTTGCGGTGATAGTTAAAGGAACTACTCGCGGCGTTATTACTGATTCTACAGGAACTTTTAATATTTGCAACCAAAGCAGGATTGATGCATTAATTGTAAGTCATTTGGGTTTTTTTCCTGTTGAGGCCAAGGTTGTTGAAGGGAATGATATTTTAATGGTTTTGCTAAAGCCTACTTCAATTCCAATAGAGCAGGTTGTAATTACGGCTACACTTAATCCTCAATCTACATGGGAAGTCCCTGCAATGGTTACTGCCATCGATAGTGTGAGCGTTAAGGGCTCGCCGAATACCAATGTTGATAATTTCCTGAAGACTATCCCCGGACTTTTTGTTGACCGTTCAAACGGTGTTTACTCCAAGAACGCATCGGTTACAATGCGTGGTTTGGATGGTTCCAATCGTGTTTTAATTCTTTACGATGGTGCGCCGCTCAATAAAACATCCTACGGATTTATAAACTGGAGCTTGATTTCTCCCGATTTAGTTGACCAAATAGAGGTGGTTCATGGGCCGTCATCGGCATTGTTTGGGAATAATGCGATGGCAGGTGTTATCAATATTCGGACTAAAAATCCAATTGACTCGCCATTCTATGGCACTGTTACTGCCGAGGCTGGAGGTTTTGGTTTGCTTGGCGCAAGGGCAACTCTAGGTGGAAAAATACCCGTGCTAAAAAAAGGAATCAACTTAATGACTTACGGTTTCTGGCGTGAGGGCGATGGTTACATTGCGGAGCCATTGGCTATTCGGGATTCTACCAATGTGCCATTATATCTAAAGGAGAAAGGGGCGACATTTAAAATGTTTATTCCAGTTACAGATAGTTCGTCATTTTTTGTTGGTGGAAATATTTATACCGATAAGCGTGGTGCTGGACGTACTGTATATATGAGCGATGGCAGTTACGATGCATATACTACACAGCGTATACGTTTTGGGTATAATGGAAACTTAGATGAATTCAAAGTAGATATATTTGGTTTTTTGCAGAGAGAGGTTTATTTTAAGCAAAGTGAAAGCCTTAACTCAAGCGCTGAATACAAGTTGTCTCATTCTAATCAAATATCTGGTGATATTGGTTTATGGGCAAATGCTTCGCGCCAATTATTTCCTAGCAATAAAATTACTTTTGGTGTTGACCTAAAGCACGGTTGGATGGATGCCGAGGATATCTACCGTACATCTACCGATTATGTTGAGCGCGACGGCAAGGTAACTTTTGCCGCTGCATTTGTTCAGGATGAACAGAATCTGTTCAACGGTAAATTGAAAGTATTGGTAGGTTTACGGTTCGACTATGCAACCTTTTTTGATGGCTATCTTAAGGTGGTTGACCCAACCAAGAATACTGGATTTGCCAACGATACTGTAGCGTATTTCCCCGAAAATTCGTGGCAATCAATCAATCCAAAATTGGGTGTGCGTTTTATGCCTTTCGAATGGATGAGCGTTTACGGTTCTGTATCATCGGGATTTATGCCAGCAAAACTTGACGATTTATGCTCGTCACGAAAAATTACAAAAGGTTTTAAGTTGGCTAATCCTAGCCTTAAACCTGAGCACCTAATAACCTACGAACTTGGAGGTGGAGTTAAATTAAACAATATGGTTAGGCTCGATATTGCCGCTTTTTACTCCAATGGCTCCGATTTTCAGTATTTCGTTTCCACGGGTGATTCTATTGAAATTGGAGGAGAGCCTAAGCCAATCCTAAAAAGAGATAACATTACAAGCGTTAGGGTTTATGGCGGAGAGATATCGCTTAAAGTAGTTCCTGTTAAATGGATTCTGCTTAAAGGAAATTATTCTTTTAATCGTTCAAAGATAACTGATTTTGAAGCGGACTCTTTAGTAAATATCGATTTAACTAATAAGGCTTTGGCCGAAGTGCCAATAGAGCAAGCTTCCGTTGAGGCATTTGTTGTGAGCAAGTACGTTAATGCGGGTTTAATTTGGACGTTTATTGGCGAACAGTGGGGCGATGAGGTTAACAGCTATAAGAACGATTCCTGGAATACATTCGATTTAAGGATTTGGAAAGAGTACAGGGACTTTAAGGTGACCTTGGATGTGTTTGATTTACTGGATAAGCCCTACGCCGATAAAAAGGGGTTGATGTCACCCGGCCGTTTCTTTCAGATGAGTTTATCGTATAGTTTTAAATAATATTTCTTCTCTTGTCATTCCTGCGAAAGCAGGAATCCATTGAAAATGTATTGTATGTGAGAAATGATTTTTATTGTGAGTAGTTAAAATTAAATAAGTTACTATGAGAGCCATTAAATGCACATTTTTATTTATTGCTTCCATTTTCCTTTTTTCTTGTGGAGCTAAAGATGCTAAGCAATCTAACTCTGGCGAGTTAATAGTTTTTCATGCAGGAAGCCTCTCTATGCCTATGAAGGCTGCCGTTGATAGTTTTACCAAGGTAAACCCAAAGGTTAAGATTTACCTTGAGGCAGCAGGAAGCGTGGAGTGTGCACGTAAAATAACCGAATTGGGTAAACCCTGCGATTTGTTTGCGTCGGCCGATTATAAGGTGATAGATAAGTTGCTCATTCCCGATTTTGCATCGTGGAATATTCCCTTTGCAGGGAATGAAATGGCAATAGTGTACCACGAGAAGTCGCGTTATGCTAATGAGATAAATTTGAGCAACTGGCTCGATATCCTGTTGAAGGATGACGTTGCCTATGGGCGTAGTGACCCCAATTCCGACCCTTGTGGCTATAGAACCGTTATGACTCTTAAACTTTCCGAGATATATTACCAGAATGCAGGAATTGCTGAAAAGGTTCTGCAAAAAGACAACAAGTTTATTCGCCCCAAGGAGGTAGATTTGATTGCTTTGTTGGAAACAGGTGCTATCGACTATATTTTTCTTTACAAATCGGTAGCGGTTCAGCATAACTTAAAGTATTTGAGTCTTCCGCTAGAGGTAAACCTTTCTTCTCCTTCGTATGAGTCAACTTACTCAAAGGTTGATGTTGAAGTTATAGGCAATACTCCAAATTCAACAGTAAAAATGGTTGGAGAACCAATGGTTTATGGATTAACCATTCCAAAGAGTAGTAAGAATCCTGAGTTGGCTGTAGCCTTTGCCAAGTTCTTTTTAAGCCAAAATGGTGGTTTAGCAATACTAAAACAAATGGGACAAACCCCTGTTGTGCCAAGTCCCACTATATCTTTTGATAGCATTCCAGAACCGTTGAAGGTATTTGCTCTAAAATAGTTGATGGTTGATAGTTGATTGTCGGTAATTGGCCATGATAAATTATAAGACAATCTGAAATGAAGAGAGTACTGTTCATTCCTGCGCAAGCAGGAATCTATAGTTTAGAGTGCTGGTTTCCGCATCAAGTGAGGAATGAGAAGATATTATTGGGTTGTTTACGAATGCGCACAATATGTAATTTGATATTTTATTGCTTTATTTGTCACCAATCACTCGTCATTTGTCACTCTAAAAAATGATAAGCAAAGTATTCAAACATACGAATTTTTCTTGGTTTAGGCTGATTGCAGCCTTACTGGGTGGTCTTGTATTGCTTTTTATTATATCACCTTTACTAGGAATGGTAATATCAACTCCTGTTAAAACTTTAGTTGATACAGCCGCAGAGCAGGAGGTGATAGATAGCATCTGGCTTACAATTTGGGTGTCGATGGCTGCAACAATTGTTTTTTCGGTATTGGCAATACCTTTGGCTTACTTGCTTGCACGTTACGATTTCCCATTAAAACGACTTGTTCTGGGAATTATCGATTTACCTGTTGTTGTTCCTCATTCTGCGGCAGGTATTGCAATCCTTGGTTTTATTGCTCGCGATAGTTTTATGGGCAAAACTTCATCGGCAGTAGGGCTGGAGTTGATTGGAGCGCCCGCTGGAATTGCTTTGGCAATGGCTTTTGTAAGTATTCCGTTTTTGATAAATGCAGCTCGCGAGGGTTTTGCACTTGTTCCAGAGCGTTTGGAGAAAGCTGCGCTTAATTTGGGGGCATCGCCGGCAACAGTTTTTTTTACTATATCTCTACCTTTGGCTTGGCGGAGCATAGTGTCGGGTTTAGTGATGATGTTT
>CAZTVB010000033.1:0-11848 GCA_964616315.1 uncultured Rikenellaceae bacterium | reverse complement strand
CGGCTCTTGTACTTCACCTTGAACTCGTACATCTCCTTGTTGAGCTCCTCCACAATATGGTTTGGAACCTCGTAACGAATACCTAAATCAACTTTAGTGTTATTCTGAACCAAGGAAGCATCCTCACCCATGAGTTTACTTACCAGCTTATGTCCACTACGACCAACTGCAACAACCGCAATATCAAACTTATCATTTCGGTTTATTACAACGCCGTTGTTGGTTGGAACAACATCGGTAATTTCGGCATTAAAATGGAAGTGTATGTTCGACGATTTCTCAAACATAGCGTAAATGTTGAAAAGAACCTCTTTTAACTGGTCGGTTCCGATATGAAAAAACTCAGACGAAATTGGCATAAAGCCTTTTTCATAGAACTGCTTGTAGTAGGTTTGTGAACTGAAGGATTTGCCTGTTTCAACATGTTTACGCTCAGTAAAGTTGATGTAGAAATCGACCAGCTTGCGTTGTAGTATTGGGTCGATAAAAATATCGCCACCCATTTCTGTAGAAACAAACAACTTTCCATCTGCTCTTATTCCTGAAATACTTGACGAATAGATATCGGAGCTTTTCTCAAACACATGGATTTCGTGTTCGGTATCCTTCATTCGCTCCAACAAGCCAATTGCTGCTGCACCAAATCCTATTACTGCTATTTTCATACTGTACGATTCAAAACATTAAACAACAGAAAGTAAAGTTCACTAAAAACTACAGTGAACTTTCCAGTAATATTAAAACTTTTAATGCAGAAAAAGTAAGGGTGTTGATAACTATTGTCCCAATGAATGCTTTGCTTCTTTCCTTGCAAGTAACTCTACCCTAAGCATCAGCAACATTAGAACTGCAACGCAAATAATTGCCCTTACAGAGTATACGGTTGCCAAGGTTCCCTTACTCGAGAGAAGTGAAATTGCTGGGTTTAACATCATTATAAACCACACGGAAAAGGGCTCCGTGTTTTCTCTGGACTCTAAAAGGCGTTTCACTACGGGAAAGTATGAAATTACCATTATACCTTGAATGCAGAAGTTTGTAATGATATGGTCCTGCGTAATAATCCAAAAAAGGACAATTAATAGCACCGCAATCAAGCAGCCTGTGTCAAACTTTGTGAACTTAGAACTCTTATCGCCCCATATAAGAATTGCAATTGTAACAGTAACAACATAAACAATATCGGCTGTGTTAAGAATATTATCCAAAAATCCGTGATTGCCCTCGGCCATATAGGTTACTAAACTCATTGTTACAGCTATCGAAAAAAACAGCCACATTGCTAGGGCTGGCTTAATTTCTTTTTTGTAGAGCAACCAACAGTATCGAACTAAAATAAATATATTAAGAGCAACAACAGTGTAAATTGAAAAATCGCGCATAGAAGAAATCTCGTTAAAAGTTAATTGTTAAACGATTTTCGATTCACGACTAACGTTTAACGCTGTATCAAATCTCTAATTATTCTTCCCAAACAATAACTTCACCAACTCCTCAATCCTTCCAATTGGGATAACCTTTATACCACCATTCAAATCTATCCCTTTGATGTTATACTTGGAGACAAATATTCTATCCATTCCCAGTTTTTTTGCTTCGGCAATACGCTGGTCGAGCCTATTTACTGGACGAATTTCGCCAGAAAGACCAACCTCTGCCGCAAAACATGTTGTACCCTGGATTGGTGTGTCGAAGGTTGATGATAGAATTGCTGAGATTACTGCAAGGTCAATGGCTGGGTCGCTTACCTTTATTCCACCCGCGATGTTCAAGAAAACATCCTTCTGTGAAAGTCTAAAGCCAGCCCTGCGCTCCAAAACTGCCAGTAGCATATTCAACCTACGAGCATCGAATCCGGTTGTGGCACGCTGCGGTGTTCCGTAAACAGCGGAGCTAACCAATGATTGTGTCTCAATTAGGAATGGTCTAGCACCATCAATTGTAGCGGCAACGCAAACACCGCTCAGCATCTCGTCGCGATGCGATAGTAATATCTCCGAAGGGTTGGTAACTTCTACTAAGCCTGAGTTCTGCATTTCAAAGATGCCAATTTCCGATGTGGAGCCAAACCTATTCTTGCCCGAACGAAGAATTCGGTAAAGGTAATTCTGGTCTCCCTCGAACTGTAACACCACGTCAACAATATGCTCCAAAACCTTAGGACCAGCAATGCTTCCATCCTTTGTGATATGCCCAATCAGTATAATCGGAGTTCCAATTGTTTTGGCATAGCGCAAAAGTGCCGCGGCGGTTTCCCTCACCTGCGAAACACTTCCAGGCGACGATTCAATAGAATCAGAATATAGCGTTTGAATAGAGTCTATTACAATCAAATCAGGAGTAATATTTTCGGCCTGTGTAAGAATATTCTCCAACAGGGTTTCGTTAAGAATTAGGCATGATTGATTCTTCGGGTTTATCCTATCTGCACGAATCTTAACTTGGCGAGCACTTTCCTCACCTGAGATGTAAAGTACCTTTAGGTTGTCTAACCCAAGGGCAACCTGCAAAGCCAATGTGGATTTTCCAATTCCAGGTTCTCCACCCAAAAGGATAATGGAACCGGGAACAAGTCCACCACCAAGAATACGGTTTAACTCTCCCATCCTGGTATCAATCCTACGCTCGCTGGTCGATTCAATCTCGTTCAATGGCTTTGGAGTGGCATTGCGCGAAACATCTACTAAGCCTGGACGTTTTGATGTATCCTTAGCAATACGCTCCTCAACGTATGTGTTCCATTCGCCGCAAGCAGGACACTTGCCAAGCCACTTTACCGCCTCGGCTCCGCAATTCTGACAAACGTAAACGCTTTTGGTTTTGGCCATCGTCTATTAATGTTGCATACTAATGCAAACATAGTCATTAAAAAGCTAATTCTGAAAATTCTACTAAGCAGTTTTTTCTGTATCGATATTAGGGTGTTTCCTCTGCTTAATATAGATATAGGCCAACGCAACTAAACCACCAATGATAAGGAAAAGGGTTTGTGATTCGTGTGAGATTATTGCGAATATCAACCCATCATCGTAGGTAATTCCGAAAATCCCCAGGGCAATAGCAGTCATAATATGGAATGCGCCGAAACCGCCCTGAACAGGAACGGTCATTCCATAAGACCCTATAGCCATAACAAAAAGGGCATCCCACACGGTAAGGTCAGCAGTTATTGGAGTTGAATAAAATAGTATCCAAGTCATCATCCAGTAAAATACCCAGATTAACACTGACAGAACAAGAAATTGTGTCAATTTATGAGTCTTTGTGATAGACTTAAGCCCATCAATCACGCCTCTATACATCGATTTTACCTTCTCACTCAACTTATGTCCAAGCAAACCGCTCTTCACAACATATAAAAATAGCAATCCAAAAGCCAATAAAATCAATAGGATGATTATAAGTTGATAACCTTCAATCTCTAAAGCTTTATTTTTTATTGGTAATAGAATTTTATTGTATATAAAGCCTCCAAAAAGGTCTATTTTAATTGCAATAACAACAAAAGTGGAAACAAGCAGCATCAATAAATCCATGGCGCGCTCCACAACCACAGTACCAACCAACGATTCAAATTTTACTCCATCGGTTTTTCGGATAATGCCACACTTAGCAACCTCTCCAAAACGGGGAAAAGCCACATTGGCTAAGTAGCCAATCATAACGGCACTAAATAAATTGGAAAGAGGAACTTTTTTGCCAAGAGGTTCAATTAGAATTCCCCAGCGTATCGCCCTTAAAATATGTGCAATAAGTCCTGCAATTATTGCAACAAAAATCCAAAAGTAATTTACACTATGAAATCCCTTTACAACATGGTTAAGATCTACGCTACGGAATGCGTAGAAGAGCAAAAGAATAGCTAAGGCTAAAAAAATAGTAAAGTTGATGTATTTGCCTATCGCCTTTTTCAATGGTAGCCTTTGGTTGGGTTATACAAGTCGGTTTGTAACTGTATCAGGGAAAATAACTGTAGGTTTAAACTTTTTGGCCTCCTCAAAATCCATCGATGCGTAGGACATAATAATAACCACATCGCCAACAACACACTTACGTGCAGCAGGTCCGTTGAGACAAATCTGACCCGTACCGCGCTCACCTTTAATAACGTATGTTTCTAAACGCTCGCCATTGTTAATATTCACTATTTGAACCTTTTCATTCTCAATTAGGTTAGCTGCATCCATTAAATCCTCATCAATAGTGATACTTCCAATATAGTTAAGGTTTGCCTCGGTTAACGTTACCCGGTGGATTTTCGATTTTACTACTTCTATAAACATCGTGGTGGAATTATTTCGTACAAATTACTTAAAAATAACATTATCAATCAACCTTACCTGGCCTGCACGAACAGCAATACAACCAACAATATGCTCGGCAGCATTCCAATCTCTAACAGGCTCTAGTGTTTTAGCATTCGATAGTTCAAAGTATTCAACCTCTAAATGAGGATTACTATTTATGGTGGTTTCAACCCAGTTAATCAATTCTTCTACGGTTTTCTCGCCCATTTTGTTGCGAGCCTCGAATAGGGTTTTTGAGATTAACGGAGCGCTTGCCCTTTTCTCTGGGGTCAACAGCATATTCCTGCTACTCATAGCTAAACCATCTGCCTCGCGGAGTATTGGACAGGCAACGATATCAACATCATAGTTGAATTTCCTTACTAACTCCCTAATAATAGCCAACTGCTGAAAATCCTTCTGGCCAAAGTATGCTCTGTGAGGCTGAACAATATCAAAAAGTTTACTAACCACCTGCGCTACACCGTTAAAATGACCTGGTCGATGTTCTCCCTCCATAACCTTGTCCAGCATACCAAAATCGAACTGGCGAGTATCGGGTTCAGGATAAATTTCGTTCTCGGTAGGCATAAAAACATATTGTGCTCCTGCTGATTCAAGCATTGCCAAATCCTTTTCGGGAGTACGTGGGTAATTCTTAAGGTCGTTTTTATCGTTAAACTGTGTGGGATTCACAAAAATACTCACAGCAACCACCTCATTCTCACTTGTAGCCTTTTTTACCAACGAAACGTGCCCCTCGTGTAGCGCTCCCATTGTTGGTACAAAACCAATAGATTTGCCTTCTCCTTTTAACTTCCTAAGAATCTGCTTAGTTTCTTCAATGGTGCTTAGTACTTTTATCATAGTAAAGGTGAGTTACATTATCAACATAACAAGCCTGCAAAGGTTGTAAAATTTTAAATGATAATAAAAATTGATGCCCAAAATGTTGCTCAAAAACATAGTAAAATTTGGTTAATTGAAAATCAATAGGAAAGGCAAAGAATAAAGTGAAATATTTTTTATATTTTTGTGGTCGGATTGGAAGTAGCCCGGATTCGAAAACTATTCGAAGGTCCGGGTTTTATGCCAATGCTCATTTTTATTGAGTTTTTGGACTCAAACAATGGATTTATGGTTGAATTTTGTAATTAAAGCACTTGCGAGGTTTTAGGAATTAGACGATTAATTTAAAACAAAATCTAGTGAAAAGCACCAAGGTATTGTATATCTCGCAGGAAATTACTCCTTATCTGCCCGAAAGCGAGATATCGAAAATTGGAAGGTATTTACCCCAAGGTATCCAGGACAAAGGGAAGGAAATCCGCACATTTATGCCTCGATTCGGATGCGTAAACGAGCGTCGTAATCAGTTACACGAGGTTATTCGCTTATCCGGGATGAATCTTGTAATTGACGACACCGACCATCCACTAATCATCAAAGTTGCCTCTATTCAAAGCGCCAGAATGCAGGTTTACTTTATTGATAATGAGGATTACTTCCAGCGCAAGTTTGTACTTGCCGACGATGCTGGACAGTATTTTTCAGACAATGATGAGCGAGCCATATTCTTCAGCAAGGGAGTATTAGAAACGGTTAAGAAGCTCCGTTGGTCGCCCGATATTATCCACTGCCACGGATGGCTTACAGCCTTTGCTCCAATTATGATTAAGAAGGCTTACGCCGACGACCCTCTTTTTGCAAAATCGAAGGTTATTTACTCAGTTTACGACGATGATTTTGGCACACCTCTTGATGCAAATGTGCGCAAGAAAATTATTATGGACGGCATTGCAAAAAAGGATGTGGAAATTCTAAAAGAGCCAACCTACGTAAATATGAGCAAACTGGCCATAGCCCACTCCGATGGTGTAATTGTTGGCAGTCCAAAAATAAACGGTGATTTAATGGAACATATCAATTCTTTGAAAAAACCCGTTCTTAATTATCAGGTCGAAGATAAATACATTGATGTGTTTAATGAGTTTTACGATACAATTATTGATACTAAGAAATAAATTAAAAAATATGCGTATTTCTAATTTTAAAGGATTTAAAGGATTTTGTTTAGTTAGCCTTTCAGCATTACTACTCAATTCTTGTTACAATGAACCGCAATTTTTAGGAAATAACCTTATTCCTGACGACGATAAGTATGCCATTAAAATTGATACTCTTTTTGAACTTTCCGCTTACACTATTAGACCAACATCCGACACAATAACTTATTCCTCAGGAGTTTTTGGATATATTAATAGTGAGATTTATGGTTCAACCAAAGCTTCTTTTGTTAGTAGGTATATCACCACAGAATCAACAGAGGGCTTTGGTGGGACAACCGCTAAACCAGACTCGTTATTTTTTATTTTTACTCCAAGTTCGACATCTAACTATTATGGAGATTCATCAAAAACTCTAGCAATAAATGTGCATGAATTGACTGATACATCAGTTTTATGGAAACCAGACGTTCTAAAGAGTATTGATGGAAAATACAATCCGGTACCTCTTTTTTCCACAACATTCAAGGGAGGACAAAAAAGCCTAAAAATACCCATAGATACATCATTTGCAAGATTTTTGATGGATTCCCTTGCATTGACAAATTACAAGTTGTTCTACTCTAGATTCAAAGGATTATATGTAACTTGTGAAGATATTTCTGGCAATGGAGGCATTGCATATCAAGTTGGCCAATCAAGTTTTAAACTGGAGCTTTATTATCATTATACACAATTCATTGACAATAAAGATTCAGTCTTTAAAAAATCAAAGATTTTGTACTCTAGCCCATGGCTTTACTTTCAATATATTCATGATTACACCAAAGCAAATCCTGCAAAAGAAATTAAATACCTTAACGATTCCACAATTCAAGATTCTGTTTTCTATACCCAGGGTTTAAGCGGTGTTTATGGTAAGATTCAATTTGATGGCGTAACTCAATGGTTAGATTCTATGCCTATAGTGCTTCATAAAGCAGAATTACTCGTTAGTAGATACACTCCAGAAACCATTACTCCAGACTCCACAATAAAAACGTTAAGCTTTAGGTATAAAATAGACAATAAATGGATATTAACACAAAGTGGATATTATTCCTATCTAGGAAGTTTAAGGCTTTATAGTAACGATTATAAAATAGATATAACCTCTCATTTGCAGAGAGTTCTTGAGGGTGAAATTAAAGACAGGAATTTGTACGTATTTCCAGATCAGTATTTTAAAGAAAACTCTAGCGTTGTTCTTTACTCTGGAAACAACAACAGTCGAAAAATGAAACTTAGATTAACTTATACCAAACTTCGATAATGTGCGGAATTGTTGGTTATATTGGAAATAAGCAAGCCTTTCCGATTATTATAAACGGACTTAAACGTTTAGAATATAGAGGCTACGACTCTGCAGGTGTATGCGTTATTGGAAATGAGCTATACACGGCAAAATGCAAGGGTAAAGTTTCAGACCTAGAAGATTTTATTGGTGCCAACCCTGTAACTGGAACTATAGGCATGGGGCATACTCGATGGGCAACACACGGTGAACCCAACTATCAAAATGCGCACCCTCATGAGTCGATGAACGGAACATTTATCCTAATTCATAATGGTATTATTGAAAACTACAGTAATCTGAAGTGCAAACTCGAAAAAAGAGGTTACACTTTTAAATCTGAAACCGATACCGAAGTCCTCGTTAATCTTATTGAGTATATATACCGAAAAGGAAGTGTTACTCCAGAAATTGCAGTTCGTCTAGCCCTTACAAAAGTTGTTGGAGCGTATGGCCTTGTTGTAATATGTAGAGATGAACCAAACACTTTGTTTGCTGCAAGAAAGGGTAGCCCCCTAGTTGTTGGAGTTGGTGATGGAGAATACTTTGTTGCCTCCGATGCAACCCCAATAATAGAGTATACAAATAGCGTTATCTTCTTAAACGATAACGACGTTGCAATACTCCGAAAAGAAGAGATGGTGCTTAAAACCATCTACAACGAAGCGCTTGAGCCCAACATCCAAACACTTGATTTAGATATTGAAGCTATTGAAAAGGGGGGGTTTGAGCACTTTATGCTTAAGGAAATATTTGAGCAACCCCGAAGCATTTTAGATACATTCCGTGGACGAGTATCAACGAATCCCTTAGATATACATCTGGGAGGATTGTATAAGGTTATACCAAACCTGGTTGATGCTAAAAGAATCATTCTTATTGGATGTGGCACATCGTGGCACGCAGCATTGGTTGGGGAGTATCTTTTAGAAGATTTGGCAAGAATTCCTGTAGAAGTTGAATACGCTTCGGAATTCAGGTACAGAAATCCAATAATTTACAAGGACGATATTGTTATTGCAATAAGCCAGAGTGGAGAAACAGCCGATACTCTTGCTGCTATAAGGCTAGCCAAAGAGGCCGGTGCCTTGGTTCTTGGAATTTGCAATGTGGTAGGTTCGAGCATTCCTCGCGAAACCCATGCAGGAGTGTACACACATGCTGGTCCTGAAATTGGTGTTGCTTCAACCAAGGCCTTTACAGCACAGGTCACTGTTCTTACAATGATAGCAATACTTTTAGGATATAAAAAAGGTGTTATCAATGAAAGCCGGTATAAAGAACTGATAAACGAAATCAGTCTTGTTCCCGATAAAATTGAGCGGATTCTTAAAACCGACCCAATTGTACAGAACATCTCCGATCGCTTTAAAGATGCAACCAATTTCCTTTACCTTGGACGTGGTTACTACTTCCCTGTTGCGCTTGAAGGTGCTCTAAAACTTAAGGAAATTTCATATATACATGCCGAGGGCTACCCTGCCGCTGAAATGAAGCATGGTCCAATTGCCCTAATTGACGACACAATGCCCGTGGTGGTTATTGCCACAAAGGATCACAGCTACGAGAAGATTGTGAGCAATATTCAGGAAGTTAAGGCTCGTAAAGGTGTTATTATTGCAATTGTTACCGAGGGCGACACCGTAATAAAGCAAATGGCTGATTACGTTATTGAGATTCCCGAAGCAGGAGAGGTTGTGGGCGCATTGCTTTCTGTTATTCCGCTTCAACTCCTAGCATACCACATTGCCTTACTAAGAGGTTGTAATGTGGATCAACCAAGAAACTTAGCAAAATCTGTAACTGTAGAATAAATTATCGCTAAAAAAGGTTAATTTTATTTTGACAAAAAAAAATAAGGATTAAATTTGTGTCCTCTTTAAAAATCGGCTCGTAGCTCAGCTGGTAGAGCACGTGACTCTTAATCATGGGGTCGAGAGTTCGATCCTCTCCGAGCCGACAAAAAGAAAATCAAGCACTTAGGGTTTATTTCTTAGGTGCTTTTTTGTTGCTATTTGCACACAATTTGCACACAACTTGCTTTTACTCTTAAAAAAGAGTGTCCTAAAAACAGATACCGAGAAAGTTTTTTTTGCTAAGAGAGGACTGTCGAATAAGCCTGTATCACAATGATACAACTATCTGAATATCAATTTACAATAATACGAAAATAGTTTTAAATCAACGTTGTTTTTTAAAAATAATTCCTTGAGCTTTGTGTCATAACAACTAAAATCTAAGTTATGAAAAAGACAAAGAACCAACACCAGGACGTTAAAAAACTTGTAGCAGAGATTGAATTTAAGCAAGTGCTTAGAGAGGCAGCCGACAAAGGCGCGAAGTTAGCCCTCGAAATAGTTAATTCAACCAAATAGCTTTAGTTATGAAAAAATCAGAATACGAAGCCTTAACTGATAGGCTCGAAAAGGCCGATTTGATCTTGAGCGAAAGGTATGAGTTAAGCCTTAGAGTTGGTATTTGCAAAAGAATAATCAAAGGGCAAAAGTGTGTCTATGTCAGATCAAAGGATTCTCGCAGGTTCCCAACATCGGAAGAAATTAACCAGGCGCGTTTAAACTTAACCCTGTATTCAGAAAAAATGAAGGTTTTAGACACTCAATTTGCAGAACTATAAACAGAATACTAACCAATGGCCGCAACTACTTTTCAGCCACCGTCAAGCGCAACAACTCTGCTTTTTTATTCGTATATTTGTTATAGCAGCCTGACTTTATAACTTACATAATGCCCGATAGTTTAAATATGTACAAATATTTCAAAGGAGAAAAGGAAAATCCCTTTGATAAGGAAACTCAGAACACCGCCTATAATTTTTGGTGGTACGAGTCCATATTTGAGGGCCTGTTTGCAGAAAAGGAAAGCTCTGATTGGTTTGCTTTCTTTAGTGATTATGGTATTGGTAAGGAGTTCATGCAAATACTATCAGAACATGACTACCAACGCCCAGGGCTTGACAAAAAAAAGCAAGTGTTTGAACTTTGGCTTGAATACCTATTTGAGTACAAACTTTATGCTGAGTATGGGGGGCCTAATTGGTACAAAGAACAATACTACTCAGTTTATAAATAAAAAGCCCTGCTATAATGTAGCAGGGTTCTTGTTTTCACATCATACACGGATTTACGGGGCTAAATCGGTTTACCCTCCAACTCCATTGAAGTATCTAAAAAGTCGGTTCCAGCGTCCACATCAAACTTTGAAGGGATTTTTTTGTCACTAAGAAATGATGCAACTCCTGGACTAACTGGCATTGCTTCGTTTCTTAGTTGAATTAAAGCCTGCCTTTTGTCTTGATAGGCTTTTTCTGCAACCATACGTTGACCGACTTCGTCGCTTACAGCTTTCCTATTACCTGTTGGCGTTGGTTGGTTTGCTAACATTTCAGCGTGTTCTTTGTCTAGTTGTTCAATCGTTGCATCGTACATAGCAACTTTCTCTTGTGGCGTAATCATTTTGTTTGGTTTTAAATTGATTTAAAATTATTAGGATTTATTAGGCTTAGAATGCCATCTAATTCAATTGTTTCATTCTCGATATCAAAATTGAAAGTGTTATCATCGAGTAGAAACTTCATTGATTGACCTTTGGGACCGGTTACAATTAGTTGCTTACCATCAATGACAAAATCATTCATAGAGATTGAAAAAATATGTTTCTCTATAGGTCTAACAATAAAAGGTATCTCGCTAAACCCCAAAACATGAGCAAGAGCGGTTCTATGGTAGCCATCGTTAAACATGTAGGTTTTTTCACGTTGTTCTTGCCAATCTACATAATTGGTGGCACAAGTACTGACAGGTGGTACAACTCTATTACCTTTTTCAATAAACTTAATCAGGTCAAACATTTGCTCATCAAAATATTTAAGCAAACTTTTACTTTCAAAGCTGAAATGTTTATTTATTGGCAATTTCTCTATTGTAAAATCTTGTCCTATGTATACTTTTGACCGGACGTTATGTATTGAGGCTCTTATTTCCGTTTCATCCGTTGTAAAGTCAAGATTAAGTTGAAAACCTTTTTTTACAAGATTAATAAACTCTATTTGCTTAGATAGTTCCATGATCTTAACGTTTTACTTTCTTTTCAAGCTCCGCAATTCGAGCATCCAGTTCGGCGTCTGATAGTTGAGCCATTGCCAAATCGGGGCGATACTCATTAAGCACTTTGTCGAGGGCTGGGATTTTGCGAGTGTCTATAAC
>CAZTVB010000032.1:0-12248 GCA_964616315.1 uncultured Rikenellaceae bacterium | reverse complement strand
GTCCTGCTTTTTTATTAATCGTAAGAGTCCTTAACTTTACAACGGATAAATTCATAAAAATGGAAAAACTCTTAGAACAAATCCACCAAGTTGAACAGAAGCACCTTTACGAACTATATAAATATATGGTTAAGGTATTTGAGAATACCAACTTACCTTCGCACGATGCTTTACATCATCTAAGAGTTTGGCTTCATTGCCGTGGGTTAATCATTGAACTTCATAAAGCAGGACTTGATATACCCAATGATTTAATTGAAAATGCAATTGTAGCCTGCTTTTTTCACGACTCAGGCTTAACAATTGACATTGGAGAGGTTCACGGCAAACTCGGCGGACAAATTTGCAGGAATTATTACAATCAATACCCAAATATTGCCATTAAAAATATTGAATCAGTAGTAAAAGCAATAGAATTCCACGACGACAAATCAGTTAAATCGGGTGTTGTAACTAAACCCGAGGATATGGTTTGCCTCAATAGGTTGGTTTCTACCGCTGATGACCTTGATGCAATAGGGATTATTGGAATCTTCAGATATATTGAGATTTACCTTAAGCGAGGCATTCCAGACAATGAAATTCCGAAAAAGGTAATTAAGAACCTGAAAAATAGATTCAACAACTTTACCAATGCCTACTCATCGTTACATCGATTTACTGATAAACAAAGAGTTCGATATTTAGATACATTAAACTTTTTTATAGAACTTGATTCAGAAATATCACAAGGAGTAGATAATACTGATAGTCAATTAGCTGTGTTCAAAATCCTAAAAGAACAACTTGTGGAAAAGGAACAAGGCATTGACAAAACAATTACCTATGCACTCAACTACTCGTCAGCAAGTTACCCATTACACTTTTTCAGCAAACTTAAGAGTGAGTTAAATGTAACCTCCGCAATACTAATAGGATAATGCAGACTCAAAAATCGTACGATTTAATTGTAATTGGCGCTGGGCCAGCAGGTTTAATTGCGGCAGGAAGAGCAGCTATGCTTGGCTCTAAGGTTATTGTGCTGGAAAAAATGGAAAAACCTGCCCGTAAACTTCGTATTACAGGGAAAGGCCGGTGCAATATAACCAATATGCGTCCATTCAATGAGTTTATTCAGGAAATCACACCCAATCCACGTTTTCTGAATAAGGCTTTTGGAGCCTTTTTTAACAAACAAATCATTGAGATTCTTGACGAGATGGGTGTTAAAACCGTTACAGAGCGTGGGCAAAGGGTATTTCCAACATCGGGCAAGGCATGGGATGTTGCCGATGGTTTGGTTAAGTGGGCCAAAAAGCAGGGGGCGGAAATTTACAACCATTGCCCAGTTGCAGAAATAATTGAGGAGAACAAAACGGTAAAAGGAGTTAAACTAGACGATAATACTGAGATTATCGCTCCATGCATCATAATTGCCACAGGAGGCAAGTCCTACCCTGCCACAGGTTCAACAGGCGATGGATATAAGTTTGCAGAGCAACTTGGACACACTATTGTTGAACTGCGACCATCGTTAACTGGAATTGAAACTCATCCTTCGTTCCCTCAACTTAATAAGTTGAATTTACGAAACGTAAACGCTTCGCTGTACATTGATGGACGAAAAGTAGATGAAGAATTCGGGGAGGTGGAATTCACCGAGTACGGGATTGATGGACCATGTATTCTCAGGCTAAGTCTTAAGGCAATTGATGCATTTAGGTCAGGTAACAAGGTACATTTCAGTATAGACCTAAAACCTGCACTTAGTAACGATAAACTGTTCAACCGAATTGAACGCGACGCTACCAAAGGTAAAAGTTACACCGTAAATATGCTTTTACGCGACCTACTACCCTCTCAGCTAGTTTCTGTATTTCTTCGACATCTAAAACTTAGTTCTCTAAAGAGTGCAGCAGAGCTAACAAACGACGAAAGAAATTCACTGATAAATATGCTCAAAAGTTTCAACCTAAATATGCGTGGACATAGAGATTGGAACGAAGCCATTATAACCGCTGGGGGTACCAATTTAAATGAGATAGATAGCAAAACAATGGCCTCAAAACTAATTGATGGACTTTACTTTGCTGGCGAGGTAATCGATTTATCGGGCAATACTGGTGGTTACAACTTACAAATAGCATTCTCTACTGGCTGGCTAGCGGGACAATCGGCCGCAGAAAAATTGAAAGAGCGATAGTATTGCTTGCTCAATGTCATTCCGAACTTGTTTCGGAATCTTTTAGTTAAAAAAAGACCCTGAAACAGGTTCAGGGTGACAATCAATTCTATACAAACTCTATCGAACAAAGAAATCGAACATTAGCCTGTTGTTCAAATACCCTTTTAGCCTATCGCCAACCTGAACGGGACCAACACCAGCAGGCGTGCCTGTATACATATAATCGCCTATGCGGAAAGTCACAAACCGAGAAACATAGTCGATAAGTTCATCGAAACTAAAAATCATATCGCGAGTATTACCTTGCTGAACAACCACATCATTCTTCTCCAAGCGAAACTCAATATTGCCTAAATCTTCAATTTCCTCCTTAGGTATAAACTCTCCTATGGGCGCCGAATAGTCGAATGCCTTGGCAATTTCCCAAGGTAAGCCCTTTTGCTTACACTCTTGCTGCAAATCGCGTGCGGTAAAATCTATCCCTAAACTAACTGCATCGTAATACCTATGGGCAAAGCGTTTGTTAACACTCCGTCCAATACGGTTGAACCGAATAACCACCTCCAATTCGTAATGTAAATCCTTTGTAAACTCAGGATAGAAGAATGGTTGATTGTTTCTATTTAAACAAGTATCGGGTTTTATAAAGAATACAGGCTTATCGGGCACATCTGAGTTCATCTCCTTTGCATGTTCCCTATAATTCCTGCCAATACAAATTATTTTCATGTGCTTATAATATAAACTGCTTGCCAAAAACTCTTAATCGGCAATCATCACCTTTAAACCCTTGGGGACAATATTAATTTTAAGCTTTCTACCCATCATACAAGGCTCACCATCGAAATGGACAACACCAGCCTTTTTGCGCTTCAAAACAACATTCTCAGCCTTAATTGTGGTCATTTTGGGGCTCTTGTCCATAGTTTTGGCGAATAAACGAATGCCTATTCCCACGCTTCGGTATGTTCTAAATGGAGCCAACACGCAAATCTCGAGTTCACCATCCTGAATATCCGACTTAGGCGATATGTAAGCGTTATTTCCATACTGCGAAGCATTGGCTACAGTAATTAAGAAGGCTCTTGTTTTCAGCTTCTGCTCACCGTTTATTTTCAACCTATACTTCTTAGGTTTATAGTTAAAGTACTCCTTAAGAGTTGTCTTTAGGTATGTCATAAAACCGCGGCTAGTAGCTTCGGCAAACTTAAACCCAATGTGTGCATCGAAACCAACACCACAAGTACAGAAGAAGGGTAAATCATTAATACGACCGTAATCAATGGCATCGAACTTACCTGAATTTATTAACTCCATGGATTTATCCAGATTCAAAGGAATTTTTAAATGACGAGCCAAGCCGTTACCAGAACCAATTGGAATTATACCTAGAATTCCCTCTGTATCAACCAATGCCTTTGCAATTTCGTTAACGGTTCCATCTCCTCCAACAGCCACAAAACGCCTGTAACCATCATCCAACTTTTGCTTAACAACATCAGTAGCATCACCCTTATGCTTAGTAATATAAACTTCGGCATCAAAACGAGAACTGTCAACTAACTTCAATATTCTATCGGGAAGGTTATCCTTCTTTTTTGTTCCAGAAATTGGATTGATTAAAAAAATAATTCTCTCTTTAGCATTGGTTACTGACATAGCAAATTGATTAAGTTAATTTGAAAGGCTCAAAGGTAGTGCAGGATGTGAAAATTCAAAAAAACTTTCAAAAAATATTTATATTTGCCACTCTTTTATTGATTTATTTTACAGTTTATTACACAAAATCAACTTAACTAAACCAAACATTAAAGAAACTATGAAGAAACTCCTAGCCAACCGATACGGAAGCATACTATTGCTGTATATTATTTTTGTAATAATATCATTTATAACACGTACCGTATTACTAAGTATGTCGTTTAGTGAGGTTAACCTTGGGGTATTAGATTTGCTTAGAATATATGGGGTAGGTCTTTTCTATGATACCATTGCCTTTACCTACTTTATGATTTTCTACATTCTAACCTCAATGTTTATTTCCACCCGATTCTTCAATTCATCAAAGAACAAATGGATTGCCAATATTCTTATTTTTATTACAATCTATATTTTCCTTTTCAATAGTATCTCAGAGTATTTCTTTTGGGAAGAATTTGGTGTTCGCTACAACTTCATAGCGGTTGATTACCTAATTTACACCACCGAGGTTGTAGGCAATATTCGCGAATCGTATCCTCTACCACTTCTTTTAAGTTCAATTCTTGTAATTGATTTGGCTATAATGTATTTCCTTAACAAGAAAAAAATCATTGATGTTGTATTGAGTGGTACCGAAAAGTTTAAGCAAAGATTAGTTACTGGTTTAATACTTTTAATGCTACCTGTGCTTTCATTTATTATAGTTGATTATAGTTGGGCTGAAAAAACCGAGAATAGGTACAACGGGGAATTATCAAAAAATGGAGTGTACTCTATTTTTGCGGCTTTCATAAACAATGAACTCGATTATAATACCTTTTATATAACTAAACCTGCCGAAGAAAGTTTGGCACAACTACGCACCCTAATTAAAACTGAAAATAGCGAGTTTATTAGTGATGATATAAACAATATCACAAGAAAAGTAACTAACCAAGGCGAAGAAAAGCGCTACAATGTAATTCTTGTTACTGTTGAGAGTTTAAGCGCAGAATTCTTTGAATTCCAAGGAAGCAAAAGAGGTCCAAACGTAACACCAAGAATGGACTCATTAACGCACAATGCAATGCTTTTTACAAACCTATACGCTACCGGAACACGCACAATATGGGGACTTGAGGCTGTTGCCATATCGCAACCTCCAAAACCAGGGCAAAGTATTATTAAGCGCCCTAATAGCGACAATATGTTTACACTTGGCCAACTATTTAAAGTACGTGGTTACGAGTTAAAGTATATATATGGTGGTAATGGTTATTTTGATAACATGAATTTCTTTTTTGAAACCAATGGATATCAAATTATTGATAAAAAATATTTCCAAGAAGATGAAACAAACTTTGAAAATGCTTGGGGTGTTTGCGATGAGGATTTATTTAGTAAAACACTTAAGGAAGCCGACAAATCGTTTGCTGAAGGAAAACCTTTCCTAAATGTAGTAATGACAACATCTAACCATAGACCTTTCACATATCCTAACGGACGTATCGATATTCCATCGCCAGCTAATCGCGTAGGCGCTGTAAAATATACCGACTATGCTATTGGTGATTTCATCAAAAAAGCGGAAAAGAAACCTTGGTTTAACAACACCATTATTGTTATTGTTGCCGACCATTGTGCTGGTAGCGCAGGACAAACTGAACTTCCTGTTCTTGAGTACCAAATACCCCTTATTATTTACAATCCAAACTTTATTGCACCACAAAAAATTGATAAACTTGCCAGTCAAATTGATGTTGCTCCAACACTTTTAGGCTTAATGAATTGGACCTATAACAGTAAATTCTTTGGTAAAGATATCCTGAAAATGACCCCTGAGGAAGAAAGAGGTTTTATTGCTAACTACCAAAAATTAGGTTACATAAAAGGTGATAAGATTGTTATTATGAGCCCTATTCAACAGGTTCGTTATTACCAATTCGACCGCATTTCTGGAGAAATGAAAGAAATTGGAGAAGATGCTAATTTGCTTAAGGAGGCAGTAAGCTATTACCAATCGTCAAGTCACCTTTACAAAAACAAATTGGATAGATGGGAAGTAGGTTTGAACTAAAAAATAATCCACGGTCTATTGGCCGTGGACTTTTCTTTGTATTATTTTGCTTAGTTTTTGGTTATAATGCTATTGGTCAGGAAAGAAGAGACACTATAATTTACAGACCTTATAAGGATACTGTAAAGTTAGTTAAGGCTCAAGTTTACGATATTGACTCATCAACATCGTACGTATTTTACAAAACTCGTCTGTTTGGCTTTCTAGGCTATGTACCTCGCAACTTGGTCGATTTTTGTAAAGTAAGTACTCGAAAGAAAAATCTAGTTACAGTTGGTGGTGTTGCAGTAAGTACAGCCATTCTAATTGCATTCGACCAGCAAATACTCGATGCAACCCAACAATTTGGGCGTTATATCAACTTAGATTCTGAACGAAAATTTAAGACAGCAATATCAATTAATCCAGGAGGGTTCCACGTTCCAGTGCTGGACTTACCCCAAAACTTAAACTCAACCCTTTACTTTTTGGGCGAAGGTTGGCCAAGCGTGTTAATTGCAGGCGGACTATGGGGATACGGAAGTATTGCAAAAGATTATAGGGCTTTGCAAACCTCCTCGCAACTGGCAGAGATGTTTATAACATTAGCAATAACCACACAATTCATTAAGCGAGTTACTGGACGGGAAAGTCCTTTTGTTGCTACTGAGCCAGGTGGAAAATGGCGTCCATTTCCAAATCCAGCAACCTACCAAAAACATGTACCAAAGTATGATGCGTTCCCTTCAGGTCATTTGGCAACAGCCATGGCAACAGTAACTATCCTATCAGGAAACTACCCCGAAGAACGCTGGATTAGACCTGTTGGATATACCACAATGGGACTAATCGCTTTTTCGATGGTAAACAATGGCGTACACTGGGTGAGCGACTACCCATTAGCAATTGCAATAGGCTATGCTTATGGTAAAATAGCCATTTCGCACGGACACACTGTTATAAAGAGAAAGACTGATGGCACATTAGTTTCAGGAAAATTTACTCCAATTATATTTGGAGACAACGGAGTTGGTTTGAGTTACAGGATGACTTTCTAGAAAAATCAAAAGTTTACAGCCAAACCAACGCCAACATCATTCCCATTGTAATAAGGAAGAAGAACTGCCGAAGTTTTGGAATTGGATTTTTTGGGTGTGTAAAGGCGTTTCATATACGGAAAAGTCCAATACGCTATTTTAGTTCCTAAAATGCCGATTCCTGCACCAGCAACAACATCGGAAAACCAGTGCCGCACATTGTACATCCTTAAAGCCCCCGTTGCTGTAGCCGCAGTGTAGCCTGCAACGCTATACCAAATGGATTGGTCCTTATATTCCTGATGCATAAACTCGGCACACATAAAAGCAGTTGCAGTATGTCCCGATGGGAAGGAGTTAATCGCACTCCTATCGGGTCGTCGAACGCTAGTGTAATCTTTAAGTCCACTAACAGTAAGCGATACCAACAGAAAAGAGGTGCCTAAAATAACACTTCTATCAACAAATGAGTGTTTACCTTTTACACCAGAAAAATTAAGGGCATAAACAGTTACTGCAGGTGCATACTGTAAATAGTCGTCAATTTTTATTTGCTCGCAGGCATTATTATCTATCCGATTTTTTATCCAATTATCGAACTTCTTTACAGCATCGCTCTTAAAACCTGCAGCTCCATAGCCAATTAATACTGAAGGAATTATAATTTGCTTATAATTAAATCTAAGTTCACTAATTGAATCGCTAGAATTTGAATTTAAACTATCGCGTTCCTGATTCTCCATTGATAAAACAACAGAACGAAACAATAGCAAAACAAAAACTAAAAGAAGCAACCGCATCTCCAATAAACTTTATTTCTGTTTCATTTTTAAGTAAATAGCCGTCAAAACACGCTTGGTGTAGAGAGGAAATTCGCCATTCATCATCCAAGCATAGTAGCTGGGCTCCTTCTGGAATACTTCAACAACTGGCTTTCCTTTGTGTTTTCCAAAGTTGAACACCTCTACCCCATTATCGTCGAGTACAATACGTCCAATAAAATCGACATTGCGGTTGAAAGAGCTGTACTCCGCAAGGAAATCAACATCATTTTTCAACTCAGGATATCTATCCAGCTGTGCTCCAAGAATTTCGTAAGTTGCCATAGAATCAGCACCTGCACTATGAGCATTTTCTAATGTTTTATCTAGATAGAATTTGTAAGCTGCAGAAAGTGTACGCTTTTCCATTTTATGGAAAATAGTCTGTACATCAATAAATTTACGTTTCTTTAAATCGAAATCTACCCCAGCACGTAAAAACTCCTCGGCAAGTAGCGGAAAATCAAACTTATTTGAGTTGAATCCTGCAAAATCGCATCCCTCAATCATATTGGCCAACGATTTTGCCACCTCCTTAAATGTGGGTTCATTCTTCACATCCTCATCGGAAATGCCGTGAATTGCAGTAGTCTCGGGTGGAATTGGCATCTCAGGGTTGATTCTTCGAACCTTCATCTCCTCTTTACCATCGGGGGTAACCTTAAGAATTGCTATCTCAACTATTCTATCCTTAACAATATCAATACCTGTGGTTTCAAGGTCGATAAATACCAAGGGGTTTTTGATGTTTAACTTCATTATCAATTATTTAAATAAAAAACCTTCCCATAGATACTTCCAGAATTTTGGAAGCAGTTCTACGGGAAGGTTTTATGTAAGTTTATTAAGCACCAATCATCATTGGCATTAGTAACATTAGCACATCCTCATCGGGGTTCTCGTTCGTGTTAGGGAACAATAAACCTGCACGCGATGGGTCGGACATTGAAAGCACAATATCTGAAGAAGAAAGGTTTGCAAGAATCTCAACAAGGAAGGCAGATTTGAAACCAATTTCCATATCCTCGCCCTCGTACTCACATTTTAAACGCTCGTAAGCCGATACCGAGAAATCTAAATCCTGTGCAGATACAACGCACTGATTACCAGTTAACGATAACTTAATAAGGTTGCTTGCTGCATTTGAGTAGATTGATACCCTACGAAGTGCATTGTAAACCTCAACACGGTCAATAATCATCTTGTTAGGATTATTGGTTGGAATTACTGCGCTGTAGTTAGGATAAGTACCCTCTACCAAACGGCAAATCAACGTGTAGTTTGCCATTGTAACGCGTGCGTTTTTTGTATCGAAATCAACTACAATTGAACCAGTTTCCTTTGCAAGAATATTCTTTAATAAAGTTGCTGGTTTCTTTGGAAGAATGAATGATGACTCAGAATCGCCCTGAACATCTTTACGACGGTAACGAACCAACTTATGAGAGTCAGAAGCAACAAAGGTGATACCATCGGAATTTAGGTCGATGAAAATACCGTTCATTACTGGACGCATCTCATCGTCGGCAGTTGCAAAAATGGTTTTGGTGATACCATTAAGCATAACATCGGCAGCAAGTTTAACGGTAGTTTTACCCTCGGCCTTGATATCTGCTTTTGCAGGAAAATCGTCGGCTGGTTGACCAACAATGTTAAACTGACCATTCTCTGAGTTAATAACAATTGCAAGAGAACCTGGATCGATATCGAAGGTAAGCGGTTGCTCTGAGAATTCCTTCAAAGTATCAATCAGAATTTTGTAAGGAATAGCCACAGAACCATCACCCGAAACATTCTCAAGGGTAATGCGGGTTGTCAAGGTCGATTCCAAATCCGATGCGGTAATCTCAAGGTCGTTACCCTCTAATTTGAAAAGGAAGTTATCGAGAATAGGAAGGGTGTTTTTGCTGCTAATCACCCTACTAACCACTGATAGGTGGCTTAAAAGCTCAGTGCTTGATACTACAAACTTCATCACTGTAAATTTTAATGTTAATGTTATAGTTTATTCTTATTTTTTCGACTCAAAAAATTTCCCGAAATCATTACTGGACAATAATTTAAGGCATAAATTTAAAAGTAATGCCTGTAAATCAATATTTTCAATAATTTTTTGGGAAGTCAATAATACGAAATTTTACCCACAAAATTACAAAAGGGTTTTAGTTTTTAACTACCAAATCGGCAATATCCCATAATACCGAAGAAAAATTAACATAGGTTGCTTCAGCAATTTGATTATCAGCATAAAGCACATAAAAACAGTTAGGGTCGAACTCCACTTTTACACCCAACTCGTTGATTTTATCAACCTTAATGGGATATAGAACTATCTGACTCGATTGTGCATCGGAATATAAAGTGACAACTCGCATTGGCTGAGCATTTTTCAGTTCATCCTTAAATGTATTCAACTGTTTCTGAGAAGTTTTTGAAACGGTTAAATTTCTCAGGCCACTTACAAAACGTGCTAATCTCTCAGTATTCGGATTAGAAACCTTTTCGGCTGTTGACTTCATTATCAACTCAAAACTGCCATTACCTATACCTATTATATATGACTCTTCTGGATTTTGAGGTATATCTACTTCAACTCTTAAAACCTTTGAGATTGGGATATTGAATAGTCTATTGCCTGTCCAGTATGACTTCTCGGTGACAAATAATTCTGAAATATCACCTGAATAATCAATTAAGTCGACAAAGAAAGCCTTATTGGTACGATTATTTACGAAAACATTTTTCCGATACTGTGGCAAGTAATATGCGTAGAAATCTAGTTTAACCCTACCTTTTGAGTAAACTTTCAGATAAGTTCCATTCCTCCTGACAAAATCAGCAATACTATCATTTTTAGATGACGGAACTGGAGAGTTAGTTACTGTGTACGATAGCACATTAAAAAGGGATTTTACGGCGATAGTATCTACCTGTTTCTCATCCAAAACCCAGCCTTCCGCAGTTTTGTTAACCGAGATAGAATTCACTCCCTTGACAATGGAAATGCCATCTACAGCGGCTGTATTTGTTATCAAAAATTGACGCAGATTAGCACTACGCGTACACATTCTCTGAACCAAAAACAATGTACTAATTGCAAGAAGTGCTATAAACCACCAGTAATGTTTTAGGAATTTCATAGTTTTTATAAGTGACTAGTAACAATCGGTGACAAGTGACTTCTTCTGAACGGTCTGAAGGTCTTATTCGTATTGTTCAGGTTTCACTGAAATAGTCATCAAGAAAACACCCTCCTTATCCTTGTAGGAATAATTTACAGTTGTTTTATTATCCCGCATCGTTTTCATATCGGGTTGAGTCTTCACAAAATTAATAATATTCGGTTCGAGATATTGTCTCATTTCATCAATATTTATAGATTCTTTAACCATATTGATGAGCGTATAGTTGTATTGAAAAATATTATTAGGTATTGCAATCGCGTTGTCTAGTCTTGTTTCACTATCAATCATCATTGGACAATTCTTATTAATTAAATTGGCGGCTTCGACCAAATTCTTTTCCAAAACTGGTTTCTTGAAAACGTCAATAATCGCTTGGCCAGCGAAGTGACCAACAGCATAGAAGATTGCAAAAGCAACAGTAAAACCTATCCAATACTTCAATCCTTTTACTTTGTTTTTTGTTGTGTTGATTTTGACTGGCTCTTCAACATTCGTTGTGCAAACCTGATTTTTAAAGTCTTCAAATGTCTTATCAGAGTTTCTAATAATCCAGTCTGAGTAATTGTTGTCTAATTTTTTATCACATTTTGTACAAAACACTAAGTACTCTGATTTCACCTCGTTGAAGTGTCCGCATTTACTACAGTTTAAAAAGTGCATATCAAAAATAAATTATAATTTTAAATAATTAAGTTTCGTAATCTTACAATTGCTAAAACAACTAGTTAGTATATTTCCTCCTTCTAACATACAACCACACAAACCCACCAATTATAAGTATAGCAGAAGGTATCAGCATATTAATCAACTGCCATTTTAAGCGCGATTGTAGTATTGCTTTACGGTCGAGCAAACGTAGTTTAAAGTCGCGTGAGCGTAGGTTCATCAATCCCTCATCGTCGTTAAGGTGGCGAACCATGTTCATCACCAACTCCTTATTACCAAAGGTTTGATTGGTAAACCTATCGTAACCAAGCGGAATAATGTATGCACCATTGGGTCGGCGTTGTACATCGTTACGGATGATATCGGCATCGGCAACAACAATCATCCTTGTGAATGCACTTTTATCCTTAAACTCGAAGGGCTGTCCATTGTTATAGCCCGACAATGGTCGATTGCGGAATACGGACTGAAATTCGCCAGAAAGTTCCACTGCAACAGGAATATTCGAAATTCGAAACTCGCGCTCGTTGATTCGCTGGTTCACCTGCGACAAACTCACAAACAATGGTACCTGCAAAACATTGCCATTCATTGATGTATAAAGCAGATACTGCTTTTTAATAGCAGAACTACCGCCAA
>CAZTVB010000031.1:0-12364 GCA_964616315.1 uncultured Rikenellaceae bacterium | reverse complement strand
ATATACAACTAGTTTGCTCATTTATTGGAATGATTTTCACAATCAATAAAGATAGGCTTTTTAGTTGATAGTTGGAAGTTGATGGTTGTTTGTGGTTGTCATCCCGAGCGTATGCGAGGGATCTATTCTTCGGCAAAACAATATTGAGATATCTCACTGCGTTCGATATTACAAGAATTTCACAACTTTTCACGACTACTTTACTGCTCGTAGAATATGTCGTTTCCCGGGAGGTCCAGCAAGTCGCTCAACCTTGAAACCGGCCGCCCTTAGTGCTTGCTTCACAATTCCCTTTGACGAATATGTTACCAAAACGCCACCAATGGAAAGGGAACTGTAGAGTTTCTGGAACATCTCAACGCTCCACATCTCAGGTTGGTCGTCAGGAGCAAAGGCATCAAAGTAAATTAGGTTGAAGTTTTTTGTGGGAATCCACTTGGTAAAATCATCATTAAGCTTAGAAATCCTAAAGGATTGATTTATTTCAACAGATGAATTCCACTCTGCAAGCATAATCTTACTCCAACACTCAGCAACTTCAGAGTTTAAAATCTGGCTGTAATTCAAATCCTTAATTTGCTTTTCTGTAATTGGATATAACTCAAGGGCAGTATAGAATGTTTCAACACCGCTAATTAATGATTCGTTAGCCGTTAGCGCAGCATTTAGTCCGGTTCCTAATCCAACCTCTAAAATTGAAATCTGCTTTAATGTATCCGATAGATATTTAAAGCCCGAATTAATAAAGATATGTTGCGACTCAATTAACGCACCATTCATAGAATGATAGTACGCTCCGTGAATTTCGGAGAAAAGGGTATTCGAGCCATCGGCTGTGAGAATGGATTTTTGATTTTGCATTCTGCAAATTTAACGAAGGATTGCTTTTACAGTACTAATCTTCGGTAAAACTTACTGCAACCAATCGTTGCGAACCATCCATCCGAATTTCCAACGGTTTTGGAAACCGCACATGCTTAAAGAATGTTGTTTGGTTTACAACAGGCAGAGAGTTCAACTTATCCCACGATATAAATGAGTAATTATCGTAGTTGCCAACAGAGCAATATCCAACATTCATCGATATCACGTTGTGAAAAAAGTGCGAACCGTACGATGCATCCAACGGAAAATCCTCAAAGCTTGTTTCAACAATCACCTTTGCATTGGAAATCTGTGGCCAGGTAACAGGAATACCTATCCACCTATCGCGGGTTCCCCAGCGCCCAGGGCCAATCAAAATATACTGTTTATTCTCCTCAATCATCAAATTATTCAGGTAATCCACTTCCTTGGCCATCTCCAAAGTCATCGATTTGTTGAAGTTTTCACGGTTAATAAAAATCACATCGGAAATTGTATTGATATAGCCATTGCCCATACTATTGTTGGAAAGAAGCACAACCTTATCCTTAACAATAGTATCAGGGTTAATCTTGTACTCCTGCACATTGCCCATCAGCGGTTTTATTTGCAATAGAAAGAACGAGGCTTTATAGTTGGAGTCGCGGTTCAAGTCTACAGCAAACTCAATTTCGCAAGGAGCACCAAGCGCCTCCTGAACAATATCGAGGATAACATCGATAGTATGTGCCAACGGTACATAATTGTACTTTAGGATATTCGCAAAGTTCACCACGCGTGGCCCGGGCTGGTTTACGCCTGGCGTCAAACTTCCATTCTCAGGACTATAAACCGATGCACAATGCTTTAAAGTTCCGTGCTGTTCGGCCTCAAACAAATCCAGACGCGCCAAACCAGCCTCATCGCCGGTTAACAAATCGTACTCACGGCGTTCCATATCAACAGCAAGAAAATCAACCTGCGAGTTCTTTATCAAATCATCCAGAGTGTAATTTATAAGAGTTGGATACTTTGGACAAAACCGATATGCACGACCACCCTCAACAACGTACTTTCCAAGCCCAATGGCAATATTGGCAAAGCCATCCTCCGGCTCGATATGCCCAAACGGGTAGTAGTTGTACGATTGCGCAACACCACTAATATGGGGATAGTAGTAATTTCCAAAACGCTCCCCAACAACCTCCTGAATAACTACAGCCATCTTTTCGTCCTCAATTTTTAGGTTGATAGCCTTTATATACGCCAACGCAGTGGGTGAAAAAACCGATGCATAAACCAACTTGATGGCTGTCATCAGTCTATTTAGCCTTACCGACCTATCGGGGTGGGCATTTGGTATAAGATACGTTTCGAAAATTCCAGCGAATGGTTGCATAATGGAATCCTCGAGCATTCCGGAGGAACGCACAGCCAACGGACGATGATATATTTGCAAAAGCCTATCGAGCCTCAACTTAAGTTGATCGGACAGTTCAGCATTTACAAAGTGATGTTGAATTTCCTCGTAGTTTTTTGATTTAAAGACCTTATCATAAAGGTCGTTCTTCATCATAAAACATTCAAACTCGTTTGTTCCAACAATAGATGTTCGAGGCGTCCGAAGATTTACATCGGGTGTGTACTGCGATATATCAAAAGTGTACAGCAAAGTATTGATGAATGATAAACCACGCCCCTTTCCCCCAAACGAACCATCGGCCAAACTTACTATGTTACTCTCATCAACCTCCCAGTCGGTTTCAAAGCCCACAATTTTACCACGGCGTTTCTCCTGACGATACTTTTTAAGAGTTGTAAGCAGATATTCTCGGATATCCATAGGGCCAGAAAAATCGTCAATTTTAGAAGGGTGAATTATACGTGCCACCTGAATTTCGCCACGAGCCGAAAGCCACATCGAGAAATGGTTCTTTTGTGCATGGTAGAGCAAGCTTTCGTCGGGAATTATCCTTAAAGCCCGCTCAAACTCCTCCATTGTTGCAGCAATTGCAATGGGATTTCCCTCTTGGTCCTTAAACACAAAATCGCCAAAACCCAGATAGTTACTGAGAAAATTTTTTATATCTATTAACAAACTCTCAGAATTCTTATTCAGGAACGAAACTTTAAGCTTAAACGCAATTTCCTCGTTTGAATTCTCGTACGATTGCAGAATAACAGGCAAACTAGGTAATGTTTTGCGTGCATGTTCCACCAGCATAACGCCAGCGTTATCATCGAGAACTCCATCGCGGTAAAACTTAACATCAGAAATAAGGCAAAGCATATAGTTCTTGTACCTATTGAATAGTTCCAATGCCTCCTCGTAATTTCCGGCAAGCAATATCTTAGGACGAATTCTAATACGCAAAACCTTGTACAAATCGTCGGTGCTCACATCCTCAACCACACGCTTTGTTTGTTCAAGCACACTACCGTATAGCAGTGGCAGATAACGTGAATAGTATTTGGGAGAATCCTCAACCAGAAGAATAACACGCGTTAACCCCACACGAGTATCGTTCTCAATATTAACCCTGTCCTCGAGTAACTTAATCATCGAGAAGAAGATTTTAGGCTCGCCATTCCACACAAAAATCTTATCGATTCCTGCAATAGAGTTCGGATTCTTCTCAATATCGTTAACAATTGAACTGTTGTTTACCAATAAATACAGAGGAATATGCTGATACTCACCCTTAATTCTAGCCGCCACTTTAAGAGGATTTACAGTATCGGCCCCCATCATAATGATAATCATATTGAAGTAACGCTCCTCCAACTTTTCCAAGGCCTCATCAAGAGTGGAAACTCCCGTAATACGGGGCACACCCGAAAGACTCAACTTGGCATACTCACCTAAAATATTATCGGTAAGTCTATCCTCTCGTTCAATGCTGTAAGCATCGTAAAGTGTAGATATCAGCAATATTTCGTGAACCTTAAAGGGCATCAAATCGTGGTAAACATCCCTATCGGCATTATGCTGATTGATGAATCGTTGCAACAACTTCTTTGTATGCGGAATATCTGCGGACGATTTCTTTCTTGGCGATGACTTAACCTCGCGAATCACATCGCGACCTTTAATACTATTGATGTAACCAACCAGAATATTCGCCAAGTTGGTGATTAAATCGCGCTCCTCCTTCAGGAATGGCCCCTCGAATTCCTTGGGTAAATCGCGAGTATAGAAAATCTCAATTGCCCCAAACACCCCGTCAATTGTCTCAAAACCCTGACGCTGACACCAAGGGGTCTCCTTAAATCCCACTGATTGAAACTCATACTGACCATATTTAACTCTTGCAACAGCAAATTCAGAATACTGCCAGGCATCCGGTAAAACAAGGCAAAACTGATGCAAAGTTTCTGGAATGGGTTTGCTCTCCTTAATTATATTAATTGCATAGTTGATTGCTGACAATTCCTTCAACCGTTCCTTACTCTGCGCTAATAATCGGAAAAACTCCTCGGGGTTTGTATTTTGCTCCATATTCTTTGGGTTGATATGGTTATTGAATCAATGGTTAATAAGTTATTGATATAATTAGGTTATTAGGTTTTGATACTGATTACTGATAGCAAATGACTCAAAAAATCTTAACTCTACACTACTCCTCAAACCATTTCAAGTTATGCCTAAAAATGCTCATTAGCAATAAAATAAAATCAAAATACGTGAAACACGTAAATAGCCTCCGTAATTCCCCCTACCCTCATTTCCGTAAATAACTGTTTTTTAATTTATTCTGATAATCGGATTACAAATCGACATAATTTCAGCTTGTAAACAAACAAATATCAACATAACCAACTTAAACTATTTCGATATGAAAAACATGGCACTTCAAGAAAAAGTAAATGCCTTTATGGCAACCTTAGTGGCTAAAAACCCTGCTGAACCCGAGTTTCATCAAGCCGCCAGAGAAGTTATTGAAAGTATAATGCCTTACATCGATGAGCATCCAATATACTCCGACGAGCGAATACTTGAAAGAATTACAGAACCAGAGAGAACTATAATTTTCCGCGTTCCTTGGATTGACGACAAAGGAAACATTCAAGTAAACCGTGGATACCGGATTGAAATGAACAGTGCCATTGGCCCATATAAAGGCGGATTGCGTTTCCACCCAACGGTTAACTTAAGCATCCTTAAATTCTTAGCTTTTGAGCAAGTCTTCAAGAACAGCTTGACTTCCCTTCCTATGGGTGGTGGTAAAGGTGGTTCCGATTTCGACCCAAAAGGTAAGAGTGATAAAGAGGTGATGCGCTTCTGCCAAAGCTTTATGACAGAACTTTTCCGCCATATTGGTCCCGATACCGACGTTCCTGCCGGTGATATTGGTGTTGGTGGACGCGAAATTGGCTTTATGTTTGGCCAGTACAAGCGTATTAGAAACGAGTTTACCGGAGTTTTAACAGGTAAAGGCCTTAAATGGGGCGGTTCATTAATTCGTCCTGAGGCTACAGGATATGGCAATGTTTACTTTGCTCAGGAAATGCTGAAAACCAGAGGCGAAACCTTTAAGGATAAAATCGTAACAGTTTCTGGCTCTGGGAACGTTGCTCAGTACACTGTTGAAAAAGTTAACGACCTTGGTGGAAAAGTTGTTACACTTTCCGATTCCGAAGGATTCATTTACGACCCCAAAGGTATTGATGCCGAAAAACTAAAATATGTAATGTGGCTAAAGAACGAGAAACGTGGGCGTATTAAGGAGTATGCCGAAAAGTATGGCTGCGATTACTTCCCATCTGAACGTCCTTGGGGAATAAAATGCGACATTGCGTTACCATCTGCAACTCAGAACGAAATTAACGGAGAAGAAGCCAAAACGCTTGTTCGTAACGGTTGTATGTGCGTTTCGGAGGGTGCAAATATGCCATCAACCCCTGAAGCTATTGAGGTTTACCTAAATGCCAAAATACTTTATGGCCCTGGCAAAGCAGCCAATGCTGGTGGTGTTGCAACTTCAGGACTTGAGATGTCGCAAAACTCGCTACGTCTATCGTGGACTCGCGAGGAGGTTGACCAACGCCTACATCAAATTATGATTAACATTCACGAAACCTGCAAAAAGTATGGAACCCAACCCGATGGTTTTATCAACTATGTTGATGGTGCCAACATTGGAGGATTTGTGAAAGTTGCCGACTCAATGATTGCTCAAGGAGCTGTATAGATAATCCAAAACCCCGACAGGATTTAAAAACCTGTCGGGGTTCTTTCATTTTTTATATTGCACTAAAACGATATGCAAATTATTACATATCGTAAAACATATTATATTGAAATATCATCAAAAAATGCTTTTTTTGTAAATGTTTAGTTGGATTTTAGCAAACAAACAACCCTCTTATTAATCAAATAATTAACCTCTGCAATGCGCATACAGAGAATTAGCAATAACTTAGACACTGTTGAAAATGATGGCGGAGTGGACCTTTCGTTAATAATGCCGTTAATCAACAAGTACCAAGGTAAAAAAGGAAGTCTTATACCACTACTTCAGGGAGTTCAATCGGTTTACGGGTATATACCCAAAAGCGCCTTTGAACTTTTAGCAAAGGAAACAGAACTTACCCTAAGCGATATGTACGGTGTCGCTACTTTCTATGCTCAATTTAGATTAAAGCCTGTAGGCAAAATTGTAGTGAAAGTTTGTCACGGAACAGCTTGCCACGTTCAAGGTGCCGATGCAATTTCCGCCGCAATAAAGGAAGCATTGGGAGTTGAAGATGGAGGAACAACACCCGACAGACTTTTCACTCTGGAAACTGTTGCCTGTCTAGGATGCTGCTCTCTTGCACCTGTAATGATGATTGGAGAGGAAACATTCGGCAAACTAACAGGTAGTTCGGCAGTGAAAATAATCAAAGAAATCCGAATTAGGGAAAGCCAAAATAAATAGTTTATAGTTGTTCGTTGAGAGTTGATGGTGCAGAGACCTTTAACTTTCAACCTTTAACTCATCACTTATTATGACACAAACAAAAGTAATTGTTGGACTTGGCAGTTGCGGAATTGCAGCCGGAGCCAACAAGGTTTACAATAAAATAAAAGCCCTTCAGGAAGCCGAAAAGTTAGACTTTGAACTTGCAAAAACAAGTTGCATTGGCATGTGCTTCCGCGAACCACTTGTTGAAGTGATTGACGATAATGGCTCTATGATTTACGGAGATGTTGATGAGGACAAGGCCATAGAGATTATTCAGCAACACGTTATTGGGCTAAACCCAATTAAGGACTACGTTGTTAAAACCGATTTATTCACCACTCCCGACAGCGTTTATTTTGAGGGACAAATCAAAATTGCCCTTCGGAACTGCGGATACATCGACCCAGAGAATATTCAGGAATACGAGGATAGAGGAGGTTACTCTGCTCTAAAACTAATTGCAAAGGACAAAATTGCACCCGATGTTGTTATACAAACCATTATTGACTCTGGACTTCGTGGCCGAGGCGGTGGCGGTTTTCCAACCGGTATGAAATGGCGATTTGCCCGTGCAAATCAATCCACCGAAAAGTACATTATTTGTAACGCCGATGAGGGCGACCCCGGTGCATTTATGGACCGCTCGTTGCTCGAAGGTGACCCACATGCAGTTATTGAAGGGATGATAATTGGCGCATACGCCATTGGTGCTACCGATGGTGTTATTTACTGCCGTGCCGAGTATCCTCTGGCTATAAAGCGCCTAAACATAGCGCTTGCACAAGCGCACGAGAAAGGCTACTTAGGCAAAAACATCCAAGGAATTGAAGGATTCAACCTTGATATTCACATTAAGGAAGGCGCTGGGGCATTTGTTTGCGGCGAGGAAACTGCGCTAATGGCCTCCATTGAAGGGAAGCGTGGAATGCCAACAAAACGTCCACCTTTTCCTGCGGAATCTGGATTGTGGCGTAAACCATCAAATATCAACAACGTTGAAACGTTTGCCAACGTATCGTACATTGTTAGTCACGGGGCTGGCTCGTTCAACAAATACGGAACCGAAAAGAGCAAAGGTACAAAGGTATTTGCCCTAACAGGTAAGATTAAACACGGAGGGCTTGTTGAAGTTCCAATGGGAATGAGCCTTCGCGATATAATATACAAACTTGGCGGCGGAATACAAAACGATAAAAAGTTTAAAGCAGTTCAAATGGGTGGCCCATCGGGTGGCTGTATTCCCGAGCATCTAATAGATATCCTAGTCGATTACGACCAAGTTAACGCCACTGGCGCAATTATGGGCTCGGGCGGTATGGTTGTAATGGACGAAACAACCTGCATGGTTGATGTTGCGCGCTTCTTCCTTGATTTTACTCAAAAGGAATCGTGCGGAAAATGCACATTCTGCCGTATTGGAACTAAGCGAATGCTTGAGATTCTAACCAGAATTACTGTAGGAGAAGGCCAAGAGGGCGATATTGAAAAACTTGAGGAACTTGCCCTGCAAGTTAGGGATAGTTCACTTTGCGGATTAGGACAAACCGCTCCAAACCCAGTACTCACTACTATCAAGTATTTCCGTCACGAGTATGAGGCTCACATCCGCGATAAGAAGTGTCCTGCACATAGCTGCAAGAAACTTCTCACCTACGAAATTATAGCCGATAAGTGTACTGGATGTACCGTTTGTGCTGTGAAGTGCCCTGTTAAGGCTATAGATGGAGAACGTAAAAAAGTACATCATATAAATCAGGATATCTGCATTAAGTGCGGCGATTGCTACTCAACTTGCCGATTTGATGCAATAACCAAAAGTTAGATTTTATAATTAATTGTTGTTCGTTGATAGTTGTTCGTGAAATACTAAGTGCATAAGTCAGTTGTCACCAACAATCTGTCACCAACTAAAATCAAAAACTAAACACTGTTTTCAAAAATGAGCGAACAGGTAAATATAGTTCTAAACGGAATTAACACAACAGCCCACAAAGGCGAGTATATACTTGATGTTGCACGCAAGCACGGAATAGATATTCCAACCCTTTGTCACGACCCACGCTTAGAACCATACTCATCGTGCTACGTGTGCGTGGTGGAAATTGAAGGTCAACGAAACCTACAACCATCCTGCTCGACCCGAGTTGCTGAGGAAATGAAAATCAACACTGACAATAGTCGCGTACATAAGGCTCGTAAAACTGCTCTGGATTTGATAATGAGCAACCACTACGCCGATTGCGCCGCACCTTGCCGCGAACGTTGTCCTGCTGGTGTTGATGTTCAGGGTTATATTTCGCTAATTGAAAAAGGACTTTACAGCGAAGCAATTGGACTCATAAAGCAAACCAATCCACTACCTGCAATTTGTGGTAGGGTTTGCGTTCGTCCTTGCGAGGCAGCCTGTCGCCGTAACAATATGGACGAGGGAACAGGAGTTGGAATCGACTACCTTAAACGCTTTGCAGCAGACCGCGACTTGGAATCAACTCATCACTATAAACCTACTGTTGCCAAATCAACTGGCAAAAAGGTAGCAATTATTGGTGCTGGCCCTGGAGGACTCTCTGCTGCCTATTTCCTTCAACAGAAAGGACATCAGTGCGATATTTTTGAGGCACAAGCGCACCCTGGAGGTTGGTTGCGTTACGGCATTCCAGAGTATCGCCTACCAAACGATTTACTCGATAAAGAAGTTGCAACAATCACCGAACTTGGTGTAAACATATTCTACAACCAAAAACTTGGCGAAAACCTCAGTTACAAGAAGATTAGTGAGAAATACGATGCAATGATACTTACCATTGGTTCGCAGCGCGGAGCGCTTTTAGGTGCCGATGGCGAGGATGCCGATGGAGTTTTCTCCGGCATCGATTTTCTTCGAAATATGGAGGTTACAGGCCAACGATACGATTTCAAAGGTAAGCGTATTGCAGTTGTGGGCGGAGGAAATACCGTTATGGACTGCTGCCGTACATCTATCCGTTGCGGAAGCACCGATGTTAAGGTGATTTACCGTCGTACTGAAGCCGAAATGCCCGCTAACCCTATCGAAATTCACGAATCGAAACTTGAGGGAGTTGAATACCAATTCCTAACTGCTCCTGTTAGAGTAAACAAGGATGCCAACGGCAAATTAAAATCAATGACCTTAATCAAAATGGGATTGGGCGAACCCGATGCATCGGGTCGTAGAAGACCTGTTCCAATTGAGGGTTCCGAATACGAAATGGAATTCGATTATATACTTGCTGCAATTGGTCAGAAAACCGACATCAACTTCCTTGACGATGTTAATAAGCACGCCAAGAATGGCGAGCTAAAAGCCAACAAATGGGGCGATATTGACGCCAACAAGGCAACCCTGCAAACTAGTATTCAATCGGTTTTTGCCGCTGGCGATGGCGTTTCAGGCCCTGCAACAATAATTGAGGCAGTTGCGCAAGCTAAATTGGCCTCGCACAGCTGCCATCTTTACCTAAGCGGACAAGAAGTAGTTGCACCAAAGAAGGAATTCCTCAGCAAGAAGGACAACTTCCATCAACTAGGCAAGGATGAGTTTGTAAATAGATATCAGCATCAATTACGCGAGGAAATGCCAGTTCTGGAAGCCGATGGCCGTAAAAACTTCAACGAAGTTGAACTGGGCTATACACATGAACAGGCGCATCACGAGGTTGGCCGTTGCTTGGAATGCGGTTGTACAGAGTATTTCGATTGCCAACTAAAGCAACACGCCGACACATACCAAGCTGACCAGATGCGATTTATGGGCGAACACAAGGAGTTCAACGTAAACTTCTCACATCCATACATCGAGATTGATAACAACAAGTGTATTCTTTGCTCGCGCTGCGTTAGAATCTGTAAGGATGTGGTTGGAGCAAATGCACTAACGCTTGTAAAGCGTGGCTTCGAAACCTACGTTGCACCTGCATTGGGCGAAAGTTTAGCTAACACAACCTGCGAATCGTGCGGAATGTGTATCTCCGCTTGTCCTACTGGTGCTATCACCGAGAATGTTCCTTTCAAACCAGGCCCAATAAAAACCGACAAATTCGAAACCATCTGTGGTTTCTGCTCTGTGGGATGTACACTAACTTTCCACCATCGCGGAGGTTACATTATGAAGGTAACTGGTGCAAATGGAATGGTTAATACCGATGGCAACCTCTGTATGTATGGCAAGTTTGGCTATCGCAAATTCAACAGCACGAATAGACTTACCAAACCATTGAAAAAGGTCAACGATAAGTTTGTAGAAATCAGCTTCGATGAGGCATACAAACTGATTGTCGACCAAATTAAAAAGGTAAAACCTGAGCAAAACGTGTTCTTTGCAGGAGCTTCGCTAACCAACGAGGAGCAATACCTTGTTCAGAAATTTGCTCGCGCTGCAGCTAAAACCAACAATATTGGCAGTTTCCACTATATGAATGGCGACAGCGCTTTTGCAATTGACTCTGTGGCTAACTTCAATTTCGATTCAATCAAAAACACAAATCATATTTACCTATTTGCAAGCCAAATAAACAGGAATAATCCCGTGTTGGGGTATATGCTCAATGCTGCAAAAAAGCCAATTACGGTAATATCGACAAAAGAGAGCAACCTTACCGATAGGGCAAATGACTTTATACAAATCCAGTCGTACTATCACTTTGTAAAAGCAGTAAACCATTACCTGCTTGCTCACGACAAGCAAAATATGATTTTTATTGGCGACCACTGCAATAACTTTGGCAAGTATGACTCTGAATTGTTACTAGCAGATTTCTCTGAATTATGCAAAACTGCAGGCGTTAGCCACACCGAGGTTGAACGATTTGCCAATGAGTTTAACAACGATTTTGGCGCACTGCTGGTATTCGCTGAAAACGAGGTTTCCAATACTACTGCGCAGGAAATCATCAACCTAATGCTTATTACAGGTAAGTTAGGAAAAACAAATGGCGGATTAATTGCACTTAAGCAAAAAAATAACTCCCACGGATTAATTGATATGGGCGTTAGACCCGAAACTGGAATTGGAATGCAAAGCATAACAAATCCAGAACTATTATCGCAGTTGAAAACCAAGTGGAAGGTTAATGAAATCCCTACAAACACGTTGAATATGGAGCAATCATTCAACAATGGTGAATTCAAAAACATTTTTATATTCGGCGAAGACCCCGTTGGAACTGCAGTCCATAAGCACAACGTTAAGGATAATTTAAAAAGGGCTGATTTCATTGTGGTGCAAGATAGTTTCATGAGCGAAACTGCTGAGATGGCCAACCTTATTCTACCTGCAAGTTTCTGGTTCGAGACAGGTGGCTCGTTTACCAATAGCAACCATATGGTTCAAACATTCCGCGAGGGAATAAAACCAAAGGTTGAACACACAACTGTTGACCAATTGCTTGCCTTACTTAAGCAATTCAACATCAACAGCGGAAAGGATGTTTACGATGTTCAAACCGAAATACTATCGCTACTACCCCAAACCGATGGTCAAACAAAGTATTCGTTTGTTTTAACCAGTTCCGATTCGGGCTATATGAACTCTGTAAGTGGTTGCAACCACATAA
>CAZTVB010000030.1:0-12506 GCA_964616315.1 uncultured Rikenellaceae bacterium | reverse complement strand
ATACAAGTTTTTATAAAGAATCTTCCTATACCAATTTCTCAATTTTTACTTGATAATGATGCCGCTTCGGCCATACAAAAAGTAAGGGGAAACACTGCAAATCTAAAATCGTTCCGTAAAAGATTTTTCCTCTGGTTCGATGCCTTTTTGCTGCTCAAATACCTAAACTACGCGAACGAATACCACTACAAAAGGGAGCCCGTGGATAACGAGGCAACAAAACTGGGTCTGCTAATAGGATTAAACCTATCCAACTGCGAATCAACAGAAAAACTGTTAGAACGATACCGAGAAAAAGACCTTGAGGTGTGGAATCCTAAATTCTAAACCCAACCACTAGAATATCATCAACCTGTTCGTGCTCGCCCTTCCAGTCGAAATGAGCCGATTGTAAAATATTCTTTTGATCATCCATAGATTTATCGTAAATGGTCACAAGGAGTTCCTTGAATTTCTTGGACATAAACTTGCGAGCATCGCTTCCGCCAAACTGGTCGGCATAACCATCGGAGAACATATAGAACGAATCGCCAGGTTGAATTTGAACCTCATGGTTTGTAAACGACATATGGTCGTTAAGGTGAACGGCTACAGGCATCTTATCGGCCTTAAATTCTATGAGTTCACCGTTACGAATTTGGTAAAGAGGATTATACGCTCCTGCCCATTCTAACTTCATTTCATCCTTATCGATAACAGAGAGGGAAATATCCATACCATCCTTCTGCTCATCGAATTTACCAGTTTGGCAAAGGGTAGTTTTTATATGGTTTCGCAAACGGTTAAGAATTTCTGAAGGTTGAAGTATATTTTCTTTATTTACAATCTCATACAGGAATGAAACGCCAAGCATACTCATAAACGCACCAGGAACGCCATGACCAGTACAATCGGCCGCAACAAGAATAATCTTTTCGTTCTTCTTGGTCATCCAGTAAAAGTCACCGCTAACAATATCACGTGGCATAAATAGCACAAAGTGCTCAGGTATTGAACTGCTAATTAGAGCTGTAGAAGGCAACACAGCATTCTGAATTCTGCTTGCATACTTAATACTATCGGTTATTTCCTGCTTTTGCTTGGTAATAAGTTCATTCTTTTCCTCAAGAATTTGATTGGCTTTCTGCTTATCACGGAACATTTTAAACATAAGCAATGCAACCATCAGAATAAGGATTGCTCCAACTATTGCACCAATAATCATCAACTTTTGGCGCTGAATGATGGACTCCTGAAGCTCCGCCTCGTTCTTTAATAACTTATTCTCCTGCTCCTTCTTCTCAGTTTCGTACTTGGTCTGCATTTCGGTGATTATCTTCTGGCTTTTCTCAGAGAATAATTCGTCCTTAATTTTAGTGGCCATTTTGTAATAGAAGAAAGCTGTAGCAGTATTATCCTTCTGTTCGTAAAGCTCCGATAATTTCTGGTAGCTGAATCTTAATGTAGCTTTAAGACCAAGCTCTGACGAGAGCTTTGCACACTCAATAAAGTTTGCCTCGGCCGAGGCTAGGTTTCGCTGACGAAACTGGCTCTCTCCCAAAGCATAAAGCGCGGCAGTAATTTCATAGTGAAGGTTATTCCTCCTCGCCAACTGCAATCCTTTGCTTATATACGAATCGGCTTTGGACCAATCACGAACCCAGCTGTACGTGCTTCCTAGGTTGATATTTACCTTTGCAATTTCAGCTTCGTTATTGGTTTCAGTAAGAATTTTTATTGCCTGATTGTAGTACTCCAGCGAATTAGAAAATGCGCCTAATATGTCGCGTTGCTTAATTTTGTAGAGCGAATCTTCCCATTGTTCGCCGAATTGCTCCACAAACTTATTGGTAGCGAGTCTTGAATAAACATTGGCGATGTTTTGGGTAGAACGCCCCTCAGCATCGCGCAAACTCATTTGCTTGAACAATGTTAGAGCCCTCTGATAGTAGTCGAGAGACTTATTATAGTTTGTCTCATTTTCCTTTGTGGCCAAATCACTCTGCGAAAGATTTTCGTAAACCATTCCAATTCCATTACAAGCATTGGCAATACCCTCGGAAAACTGTATCTCCTCAAATATTTTTAACGCACGTTGGTATTGCTCCAAAGCTTGCTGATAGCTCCCGATACTGGTAAATGTGTTGCCAAAATTATAGTACGCTATGGCTAAACCCTTAGGGTAATTAAGCGACTCTTTAATCAGAATCTCCCTGGTATAGAATTCAATAGATTTTTTGTAATCGGCTATTTGATAGTACAACTGGCCAATTTGATTGTACACGCTAGCAACATCCTCTTTACTGTCAATTTTCATGAAAATATCTAACGCACCATTCATATAAAACAAAGCGGAGTCAACCTTGTTGATTTCCTTCTGGAGCATTCCCAACTGGAAAAGGGCATTTGCTTGGTATTTTGTGCTATCGAGTTCAATAGATTTTTCGAGTAGCTGACGTGAAAATTTTTCAGACTCCTTCAGAGAGTCAATATAGTAGTATATCTGAGCAATTCGGTTTAACGCTTTGAGCGTACCGTGGTTATATTTTGATTTTTGACTTATTTCCAAGGATTTCTTGAAATAATCGAGCGCCATAACATCTTGCATTTGGTTGTAGTATACCAAACCAAGGTTATCGTAAGCATCGGCTAAAGCATTATCGTTGATTTTTTTAGCTAGGCTAATAGCATCGTTAGCGTATTTAACACCCTCCTCGGAATCGGACGTCAAATCGGAAAGCTGAAATAGAATCTTCAACTTATCCTCATTTTTAGTGTTTGAGAGAAGCCCCACTAAGCTATCCTTTTCGGTAGTCTGCGAAAAACCAATTAAGGGAAGTAGAAGTAAAGGGATGATACCCAATAATGACCTAACTTTTTGTAGCATAATCGTTCGGATTCTAACAAGCAAAATAACAAAAGTTTACGATATATTACAAAATAGAGTGAAAATTTATTGAGAGTTTAAATCTATCACTGTTCGATGTTAAGGTTGAGTCCTAATAAAAAGAGATGAATGAACAATGCATATATTTTCAGTTTGAAATTCAATTAATAGCTATCTTTGTTGCTCCAAAAAACGAAGATTTATATTAAATTTATGGTAGCATTTTTAAAATTTTTGTTCTATTTTTTCCTAGCATTGTTTATTCTTGGCTTCATCTCAAGATTATTACTTAAGTTTTGGTTGAAAAGGGTTTTCAAACGGGTAAACGAGAATGCTGCAAATCATTACCAAAATAGCAATTCTTATACTTCCCAGCCCTCAAAGAAAAAGATAATAGACAGAAATGAGGGCGATTATGTTGATTACGAGGAGGTAAAATAGTTGTTAGATCTAAAAAACAACAAATTTTTATATGCAAGAAGTTGTAGCAGGAATAGATATTGGAGGAACAAATACTGTTATTGGAATTGTAACTAAGTCGGGACAAATTCTTAGTGAACATACCATTCCAACAAAATGCCAAACTACGTTTGATGGTTACATTAAAAATATTTCAACAGAAATAGAACGTTTGCTTACTGAACTAGAGCATGAATATACCCTCAAAGGGGTTGGCATAGGTGCTCCAAACGGATCGTATAACCTAGGCGCAATTGTTGATGCTCCAAACCTTGATTGGAAAGGCATCCTCCCTCTATGCAAAGAAATAACCCTTAATACTGGTGTGCCATCCGTTGTTACAAACGATGCAAATGCTGCAGCTCTTGGCGAAATGCTTTTTGGCGCAGCAAAAGAGATGAAAAACTTTGTGGTTATTACACTTGGCACAGGTTTAGGCAGTGGCATTGTTATTGACGGCAAACTAGTTGTTGGACACGATGGTTTTGCGGGAGAGTTTGGCCATGTTGTTGCAAAAATCGACGGTCGCCAGTGTGGATGCGGAAAGCGTGGGTGCTTGGAAACCTACGCATCGGCAACTGGAATCCGCAGAACTGCATTTAAGATGCTCGCAGACATTAACCAGCCCAGCATGCTCCGCAATATTACCTTTGAAAAGTTATCGGCAAAAATGGTTACTGAGGCTGCTAAGACAGGCGACCCTCTTGCTCGAGCCGCATTTGAATACACTGGCTTAATACTTGGCACTCGCCTAGCCGATTTAGTGGCTATTTTGAATCCAGAGGCAATATTCTTCTTTGGCGGTTTGGCCAATGCAGGCGAACTCCTTTTTGACCCAACCCGCCGACATATGGAGGAATACATGTTCCCAGTATTTAGAGGTAAGGTAAAATTATTAACCTCTGGCCTGCAGGATAAAAATGCTGCGGTACTTGGTGCTGCAGCGTTAATTTGGGAGGAACTATGATTTATTGAAAAAAGTTTCCTAAATTTAATGTCCACTTTAAAATTAAAACTAAGTCGATGAAAAAATTTTATCTAATTGCAGCAGTTGTAAGTTTTTTGTCTGTTAATTCTTTAGCTCAGGAAAACAGTACTCCTTCAAAGGTTAACCTTGGTTTAGGAATGGGTCTCGATTACGGAGGCTTTGGCGGAAGAATCAGTTTTGTGCCCACAAAAAGTTTTGCTCTATTTGGGGGTTTTGGTTATAACCTATTAGGACTAGGTTATAATGTTGGTGGGACTTATAGAATTCTACCCGACAAAAGAATCTGCCCAACTATCAGCGCCATGTACGGATACAATGCAGTTATTAAAATAAGCGGAGCATCGGAACTCGATAAAACCTACTATGGCCCAAGTTTTAGTTTAGGAATAGAATTTAGACCTCAAAATAAGGGTTATTGGAATGTGGAACTAATTGTTCCTATTCGCTCAAAAGATTACCAGGACGATATGGATGCTATTAAAGATAATCCAAGCATCGAACTTAAATCAGAACCACTGCCAATTGCAATTAGTGTAGGATATCACTTCTGGTTATAGCATTAAAGCCACCAAAATTGGTGGCTTTTTTATTTTATATATCAACATTTTGGCATACAGTATTGTTATACTATTTTTGAAAAAAATTCTAATAAAATGAACTTCGACCTTATAGTTATTGGAAGTGGCCCTGGTGGTTATGTGGCCGCTATTAGAGCAAGCCAACTCGGGATGAAAGTGGCTGTTGTGGAAAAAGAAAACCTTGGTGGAATTTGCCTAAACTGGGGCTGTATTCCTACAAAGGCACTTCTAAAAAGCGCTCAGGTTTTTGAATATGCATCACATGCTGCCGATTATGGTGTGGTTACTGCCGATGTAAAACCTGATTTCGAGAAGATGATTACCCGTAGCCGTGGTGTTGCCGATGCCATGAGCAAGGGCATTCAGTTCCTTTTCAAGAAAAACAACATCACAGTGATTAATGGTTTTGGTAAACTAAAAGATAAAAATACAGTAACTGTTACCGGAACTGATGGAGCAACATCGGAATATAGCGCATCGCACATTATACTTGCAACAGGCGCTCGCTCACGCGAACTTCCAAATCTTAAGCAAGATGGTGTTAAAGTAATTGGCTACCGCCAAGCGCTTACTCTTCCAAAGCAACCTGGGTCGATGGTTGTGGTTGGGTCTGGTGCAATTGGTAGCGAGTTTGCCTATTTCTACAATGCCATTGGAACAAAGGTTACATTGGTTGAATACTTGCCAAACATTGTTCCCCTTGAGGATGAGGAGGTAAGTAAAACCCTTGAGCGTGCATTTAAGAAAGCAGGCATAACAGTAAAAACAGAGGCATCGGTTGAATCTGTTGATACATCTGGCGACCTCTGCAAAGTAAGCATTCAGACTAAAAAAGGCGTTGAAGTAGTTGAAGCAGAAATAGTTCTATCAGCCGTAGGTATTGCTCCAAATATCGAAAATATTGGACTTGAAGAGTTAGGTATTGTTGTAGAGAAAGGTCGAGTAAAAGTTGATGAATTCTTCCGCACCAACGTAGATGGTGTTTACGCCATTGGCGATATTGTTCAAGGCCCTGCATTGGCACACGTGGCTTCGGCGGAGGGAATTGTTTGCGTGGAGAAAATTGCAGGACAAAACCCACACCCAGTTGATTACAAAAACATTCCTGGCTGTACCTACACAATGCCAGAAGTTTCGTCAGTTGGTATGTCCGAAAAAGCTGCGAAGGATGCTGGTTACGAAATTAAAGTGGGTAAATTCCCATTCACCGCATCGGGTAAAGCAACTGCCGCAGGTATGCGCGATGGATTTGTAAAACTTATTTTCGACGCTAAGTATGGCGAATTGCTAGGTGCACACATGATTGGCGGTAACGTAACCGAAATGATTGCAGAACTTGTTGTTGCCCGTCACCTAGAAACTACTGGCCACGAGTTAATCAAGAGCATTCACCCACACCCAACCATGAGCGAAGCTGTTATGGAGGCTGCTGCTGCTGCTTATGGCGAGGCTATTCACATTTAAAACCTAGGCGGATCTTAATAACAAAAGAGCTGGTTAGTGCCAGCTCTTTTCTTTTAACCCAAAACCCTATTCTAATAATCTACCGAAATAGAACTTAATATTTTCAATGGTTAAGTTACGTTTTGGGTGGCTTCTACCTAACTGAACAGCATCACCCTCTTTTTTTAAGTTGAAAGTAAAAACATATGCCTTAGGATATTCCGTTGCAAGGCTCGAATACCTGATGTCATATATCGCAAATCCATTGCCGGTTTGCTCTACAGTATAAAATCCTTTAGTAAACTCTTTAATCTTACCTACCTCATAGCAATCAGCAGAATCCAATAGTTGATGATTTTTAACCAAATCTGTTTTTAGCAATGGTTTATTGATATTTAGAATATTCCTTTGCTCAACCTTAAATGAAGAACTATCCTCAACTACAACCATCCATATCAGATTGGTTAAGGGTAATGGTGCTGTACGAATTCGGGTATACTCCACTCTATTAACAGCCAGTTCCTTTTTGATTGTTGACTCCACCCTTTCCTTAATCACTACCGATAATCCAAAATAGAGTATCAGAAATGAGATAGACAACCATGCAAAAACTCTCCGTTTGGAATTTTCCTTATTCATAAACCAAACAATAGCAACAGCTGGAATCATTACTGCTAAAAGGAAAACATCAACAATTGCCACAGAATCGTACGATAGGCGGACGCTGCTAAACGGCTCAAACACACCTGTTCCGTAAGTGTTGAAAATGTCAACCAAAATATGCAATAACCAAGGCAAGGCAACTACCCAAAGCCAATCCGTATATCGCATTCGAGTGTCTTTATCAATTTTACTTAATAAATAGGAAACAATTGGCGCCAAAAGAACAAGCAGAAAAAACGAGTGGCTTATCCCTCTATGAAATAGTAATGCATCGGCAGGATTTAGGAAGGCTGATATAACGGAGTCGAAATCGGGAATGTTTCCTGCAGCAGCCCCTATCACCAAGGCCTTGTTGCCTATCTTTTTCCCAAGGGTTACATCGGCAATTGCTGCACCTAAAGCAATATGTGTTAATGAGTCCATTTCTTTTGCTAACTTTGCGGCTGATTAGTTGATATTTGAGCGGTTAGTACAATTGCTTAACCTTTTGACCTCAAAACAAATAATCAAACATCAGAATTTAATACTTTGTTCAAAGATAAAGAATTATCATGGGGAGACGAGGAAAATATCCAGTAATTGAGAATGTCAGAATTGAGGATGTAGCAGCAGAAGGAAAAGCACTTGCAAGGGTAAACGAAAAAGTTCTATTTACAACCTTTGCCGTTCCTGGCGATATTGTTGATATTCAAATTACCAATAAGCGTAAAAGTTACCTTGAAGGTTACGTGGTAAACTATCGGGAATACTCTCCACTAAGAACAACGCCTTTCTGCGAACATTTTGGGATGTGCGGTGGCTGTAAATGGCAAAACCTACCATACGACGAACAGCTAAAGTTTAAACAAAAACAGGTGGTTGACCAACTAACCAGAATTGCAAAGGTAGAATTACCAGAAATCTCCTCAATTATAGGTTCTGCAAAAACCACACACTATAGGAATAAACTAGAGTTTACTTTCTCAGAATCGCGCTGGTTGAGCCAGGAGGAAATTGCTTCGGGTAATGAGTTTGAGCCAGAACCTGCACTGGGTTACCATATCCCAGGAAAATTCGATAAAGTTTTCGATGTAAAGAATTGCTATTTGCAGCCCGAACCATCGAACTCAATTCGATTGGCTGTGAGAGATTTTGCGACAAAGCACAACCTTCCATTCCTAAATTTAAGAAGCAAGGAGGGATTGCTCCGTAACATTATTGTGCGGACAGCCTCAACGGGCGATGTTATGGTTATTTTAGTGGTAAAGGATTTCAACGATTCAGTAAAGGAACTTCTCAACTTTATAAAGACTAAATTCCCACAAATAACTTCGCTGTTTTACGTTGTAAACCAGAAGGTAAATGACACAATAAACGACCTAGACATAGAACTATTCCATGGAAAAGACCATATCCTTGAGGAGATGGAAGGTATTAAGTTTAAGGTTGGACCAAAATCGTTTTACCAAACCAACTCCGAGCAAGCGTACGAACTATATAAGGTTGCCCGCAATTTTGCAGACATCAAACCCGACGAGCACGTATATGACCTTTACACTGGCACTGGAACAATAGCAAACTTTGTTGCAGCAAAGGCAAAGCACGTTGTGGGTATTGAGTATGTACCTGAGGCAATTGACGATGCCAAGGTTAACTCTGAAATCAACAGCATCAAAAACACCAGTTTCTTTGCGGGTGATATTAAAGATTTGCTTACCGAAGCGTTTATGCATGAACAAGGTTATCCCGATGTGGTAATCCTAGACCCTCCCCGAGCAGGAGTACACCCCGATGTACTAGACTCAATCCTACATGCCAACCCAAAACGTATTGTTTATGTAAGCTGCAACCCAGCATCGCAAGCTCGCGACATAGCAATTCTTGATAAGGGTTATAAGGTTACACAGGTGCAACCTGTAGATATGTTCCCCCATACACATCACGTTGAAAACGTAGTGTTAATGGAGAAACGGGTTTAGTGTTACTTGTTCTTATCAGAAAAGAAAGTATTCCTGTGAAATAGCAATAGGTAAAGAACACCTGTTGTAATGGCCGAATCGGCAATGTTGAATACTGGACGGAAAAATACAAAGTGCTCACCACCCCAAATTGGCAACCAAGAGGGGAGAGTTGTATCAATTATTGGAAAATAAAGCATATCCACCACACAACCCTTTAAAAGACCAGAGTACCCGTTTAAACTAAAGGTTGATGTGCCGTGATACGACACCCACTCGCCTATTTGATTATTGTACGTTGAACCAGAATCAAAAATAAGCCCGTAAAACGCGCTATCAATCATATTTCCAATTGCACCAGCCAAAATTAACGATACCCCAATTACAACTCCCGTTTTGGTGTTTTGGTACACCAACTTATGCAAGTACCACGCAATAGCAACTATGGCAACAATACGGAATAATCCCAAAAGAATTTTGCCCCAAATTCCCCAAAATTTCATGCCAAAAGCCATTCCAGGGTTTTCGGTGAAATGTAGAATAAACCAATCGCCCATAATTCTAATTTCGTCGCCTATGGCAAAGTTTGTTTTTATCCAAATCTTGAATATTTGGTCAATAACCAGAATTAAGAGTATTACCAGAATTGATTTATTTCGAAGTGACATCTGCATGGTGTGAAATTTTTATTTGCTTGCAAAACTAGTAAAAAAAAAGAAAGTGGCCTTACAGCCACTTTCAAATTCATTTGCAATATTTTAACGTTGATTGTTTTTTGCATCAATGCTAAGCGTTGCATGCGGAACAGCGCGTAAGCGTTCTTTAGCAATAAGTTTGCCAGTCTCGCGACAAATACCGTAGGTTTTGTTCTCAATACGAACAAGAGCCGCCTCAAGGTGTTGAATGAATTTTTGCTGACGTTGTGCCAGCTTACCAGCCTCTTCCTTGGAAAGGGTAGATGCTCCTTCTTCCAATACTTTAAATGTGGGTGAAGTATCCTCGGTGTCGTTGCTTCCGCTCATGGTAATGGCACTTTTAAGGATTTCGTAATCCTTACGTGCTTTATCGAGTTTTTGCAGTATTAATTCTTTGAATTCTGCCAACTCCTCATCGGAATATCTAGTTTTTTCTCCCATGGCAATAAATTTTGCTAAAGATATTAAAAAAATCTACTTATTTTCAAAATCATCCTTCAATCTTTTCAACACTTATTGATGTTTTTAGCTCATCATCAAGCTCTATTACGATTGAATTTCCATTAAGTTCCGAATCAACTAGGTTAATTTCCTTGGCTAGGGTTTGGCCTGCAATATAATCCTTGTGAGCCTGTACAGCGTTGTTAAGCCCTTCGTGCTTCTTAATAGTAATCTTAATCTTATCGGTAACCTCAAAGCCAGAATCCTTACGGATATTTTGAACACGGTTAATTAGCTCGCGGGCAATACCCTCCATCCTTAGTTCATCGCTTATCTTGATATCCAAAGCAACGGTGTAGCGTCCTTCGTTGGCAACTAACCAGCCAGGAATATCCTCCGATAGAATTTCAACATCCTCAAGGGTTATGTTGATTGGGCCTTCGGCCAACGCAATCTCGAAGCTGTTATTACGCTCAATGCTGTTGATATCAGCCTGTGTCATCTTTGCAACTGCCTCGGAAATCGCTTTCATCGATTTTCCGAAACGTGGACCAAGAGTCTTGAAGTTTGGCTTAATCTTCTTAACCAGAATTCCTGACGAATCTGTTAAGTACTCCAACTCCTTAACGTTAACCTCGCTTAGAATTAAATTTTCAACGGCATTTAGTTGAGCACGGAATTTTTCATCCAGAATTGGAATCATAATCTTGCTCAAAGGCTGACGTACCTTGATATTTACCTTACGACGAAGCCCTAGTACCAACGAGCAGATACTTTGAGCAATCTCCATCCGTTCTTCAAGGTTCTTATCTATTAACTTTTCGTTATATTTAGGGAACTGAGTTAGGTGAACGCTCTCGTCGGTATGCTTTCCTGTAACATTGTTCAAATCGGTGAACAGCTGGTCTGTAAAGAATGGAGCAATTGGCGATGCAAGAATTGCAACGGTTTCCAAACAGGTGTAAAGGGTTTGGTATGCAGCAATCTTATCGGTATCGAACTCGCCACCCCAGAAACGCTTACGGTTCAGGCGAACGTACCAGTTACTTAGCTGCTCGTTCACAAAATCCTGAATTGCGCGTCCAGCACGAGTTGGCTCGTAACTCTCGTAAGCATCCTCAACTTCCTTAATTAACGAGTTGAGTAACGACAGTATCCAACGGTCAATCTCGGGACGTTTCTCAACAGGAACCTCAGCATCGCTGTAGTTGAAACCATCAACGTTTGCGTAAAGTGCAAAGAACGAATATGTATTGTAGAGTGTTCCAAAGAACTTACGCTTAACCTCATCAACACCCTCAATATCAAATTTTAGGTTATCCCAAGGTTGTGAGTTGGTAATCATGTACCAACGAGTGGGATCGGAACCGTACTTCTCAATCACCTCAAACGGATCAACACCGTTACCAAGGCGTTTACTCATCTTGTTGCCGTTTTTATCCAGCACAAGTCCGTTGGAGATAATATTCTTGAACGCTACAGAATCGAATAGTAGCGACGATATTGCATGTAATGTGTAGAACCATCCGCGGGTTTGGTCAACTCCTTCGGCAATAAAGTCGGCTGGGTAAACATCGCCAAAATTCTCCTTATGCTCAAAAGGATAGTGAACCTGAGCGTAAGGCATTGCGCCTGAATCGAACCAAACATCTATTAGGTCGGGCTCGCGGAACATCTTTTTACCTGTTGACGACACTAAAAATACGTTATCCACAAATGGACGATGCAAATCGAACGATTCGTAGTTCTTTGAGGTGAAGTCGCCCTCAACGTAGTTCGCTAAAGGATTCTTCTCCATAAATCCAGCCTTAACTGCCTTCTCGCACTCCGCCTTCATTTGTGCAACAGAACCAATGCAAATCATCTCGGAACGATCCTCGGTAACCCAAATTGGAAGTGGTGTTCCCCAGTAACGAGAACGTGAAAGGTTCCAGTCGAGTAGATTTTCTAACCATTTACCAAAACGTCCAGTACCCGTGCTTGCAGGTTTCCAGTTGATAGTATTATTCAACTCAATCATCCTATCCTTAAGGGCCGTAACCTTAATAAACCAACTGTCCAAAGGATAGTAAAGAATTGGCTTATCGGTACGCCAGCAGTGGGGGTAGTTGTGAACGTGCTTTTCGATACGGAATGCCTTGTTCTCCTTCTTTAGCAGAACAGCCAAATCAACATCCAACGATGTTTCCTTATCGGTTGCAGATGGATCGTAATCGTTTTTAACAAAACTACCAGCAAAATCTTTATATAGTTCAACGTTGACGTGATTCTTCACAAAATCGGGGTGTAAATCCTCTATGGTATAAAATCGACCCCTTCGGTCAACCATTGGCTCTGGATTGTTGGCCTTATCGCGTAGGATAAGTGGCGATATGCCCGATGTTTTAGCAGCACGGTCGTCGTCGGCACCAAAGGTTGGTGCAATGTGAACAACGC
>CAZTVB010000029.1:0-12594 GCA_964616315.1 uncultured Rikenellaceae bacterium | reverse complement strand
GTTTTTGCATAATATCTTTATCCATTTCCTGCGCATATTGAGTAACATAGCCCATTATCTCCATTGGATTATTAAACGCATATTCAATACTCTCTTTAACCAATTGATTCAATGTGGTTTTTAATTCATCAGAAAAATTCCTTCGCACAAGAATTCCGCCAAGCGGAGTAGGTAAACCTGTCTTAGTCTCCCAAAAATCGCCCAAATCTGTAATCTTAAGCAAGCCTTTTTTTTCGTAGGTAAAACGTGATTCATGAATAATAACACCAATATCGGCAGCGTTGCTTAGAACAACATCCATAATATCAGAGAAAAGATAAAATTTTTTATCAGCAACATTCGGATAGGCCAAATTGAATAGCAAATGGGCGGTGGTATGATCGCCAGGTAAAGCAATTCGAGCAAAAGGAATTTCATCGGAGTAAATTTTCCTTTTACTTACCACTAATGGTCCAACACCATTACCCAATGCACTTCCCGAGGTAAGCAATTGATAATTATTTGCAACAAACGGAACCGCACCATAACTCAACTTTGAGATATCGGGAACTCCTTGCTCTGTGCTTTTATTAAGTTCATCAATATCGGCTAAATGAACATCAAACTGTAATCCTTTTGTATCAATTTTACCTAGAACCAACGCCCCGAACATAAATGTGTCGTTAGGACAGGTAGAGAAATTTAATTTGAGTCGCATCATTCAAATTTTTCAAATTATTTCAATTCTACTGGATATAAATTTAATTACCTCAGTATTCAAATTATCAAGAGCCTCTTTTATTCGCCACTTGCTTTTACCCCTTAACTCAACAAAATTTGAAATAGCCCTAAGGCAAATAAAAGGTTTGTTTAAAAGTAAACAAACATAAAACACCGCAGCACTCTCCATTGTTTCAATATCGGGATTCCAAAGTTGTTTTATCTTACCAATACTTTGCTCTGAGCCACTAGTAGTCCCTAGTGTGATGCCTCTAACTTTAACTAAGTATTCGGGAATATCGATTTTTTTAAGCCAAGGGTTTGATAAACTATTAACATCGGAAGATGCATTAGCAAACCCTGCTTCACTTAAAGAAATAAAGAGACCATTATTGTCGATACCATAATCGCCAAAGCAATCCCAATCCACGGTAACAACTTGACCAATGTTGATATTTGAACTGTAGCTTCCAGCAATACCAACATTTAAAATGAAATCATAATCCTCAACAAACCGAGCCAAACAAAATGCTGTGGGAACAGCACCTACACCTGTAATTAAAACATCAACCGAATTTTCTGACACATCAAACAGCCTATGAGGTACACCTATTTCAGCAGATTCTTTCAATAATCCTTTGACCTCTAATTCTGTAGCTGCAACAAGTAGTATTTTCAAGTTTAATCTCTTTTAACGGATTTCATAGGTACGAAAGATATAGTTTTTTTTATCTTTAACCGAAATTTTATGCGTACATTATACTAAAATTACAGGAAAATGCCCATTGCTTACATTACACGCAGGGAGCGATTTAGTGCAGCTCACAGATTGTACCGAGAAGAGTTTACCGAACAAGAAAACATTGAAAACTTTGGACACTGTTCGCATAAAAACTGGCACGGGCACAACTTTGAACTATACGTAACAATTAAAGGTGAAATTAATCCTAAATTAGGTTTTGTGGCCAACCTAAAAGCTGTTAGTAAAATTATTAAGGACCATATTATTGATAAGCTAGACCATAAGAACATTAACATTGATGTAGATTTTATGAGTGGAAAACTTGCATCAACTGAGAATCTTGCCGTGGCGATATGGGATGAACTTGAGGCTCCAATTCAGAAACTTGGAGCAAATTTGCATTGTATAAAAATTCAGGAAACTGAAAATAATTTTGTAGAGTACTTTGGAGATAAGTAATTAAAATATAATTCGATGGAAATAATTAATAGCGGAGCAGGAATAAACGAAAACGAAGGCTACTCCAGAATTGACAAATGGAATCCTGAAACTACAGCAAAACTAGCAGAACACTATAAGGCTATTCTCGAGATTTTAGGTGAAGACGTTAACCGTGAAGGTTTACAGCGGACACCTTTAAGAGTTTCCAAGGCAATACAATTTCTTACGCATGGCTATAACCTTGACCCATTTGAGATTGTTCGCTCCACAAAGTTCAAGGAGGATTATCCACAAATGGTTATTGTTAAGGATATTGAACTTTACTCGATGTGTGAGCACCACATGATTCCGTTTTACGGAAAAGCTCATGTTGCCTATATTCCAAACGGATATATTACTGGATTAAGTAAAATAGCCAGAGTAGTTGAAGCATATGCGCGAAGGCTTCAGGTTCAGGAACGCTTAACCATGCAAATTCGTGATTGCATTCAGGAAACACTTAACCCAATGGGTGTTGCAGTGGTAATTGAGGCAGCCCATATGTGTATGCAAATGCGTGGAGTTCAAAAACAAAACTCAGTTACAACCACTTCTGCTTTTACGGGAGCATTCCTTTCCGACATAAAAACCCGCGAAGAGTTTATACATCTCATAGGAATTAGATTACACTAAAAAAAGCCGGCGAAAGCCGGCTTTTTTTAGTGCTTAACCAGTTTTTTCACAAACTGTCCATTTTTAGTAAAACCTTTGACTAAGTAAACGCCACTCTTGTATCCTTGCAAAGGTAAAGAGTACTGTTCCTGCCCAGGAGTGTATTCATCAATAATCCTCCCTGTAATATCGAATATTGCAATCCTATCAATCCTTTCGGTACACTGAACTATCACGTTATCCGACGCAGGATTTGGAAATAGGTCTACATTCTTGCTAATATCAATTGGCTTAATGCTTAGCACTGTTTGAAGGTCAGAATAAACCGCAGTTTGATATATTGCATTAGTACTAGTATTTTGAACAAAAAGCACAAGTTTAGCATCAATAACCTCCGCTGAATTATCAAAACTAATGCTTATTTCCTGATTTCGGGTTTGACCTGATAGCCAATTTGCGGTGGACAAAGGAACACCGCTAGGACTAGGATAAAATTTACGAAGCACATTGTAAAAATACTCACCTCCAGGAGTAACAATACTATCCTTAACCAATGCACAGTAAAGTACAAGATTCTCGCCATTGATATCCCTATTGGCTGTTAAATCAACACGAATATTTCCGACATTCCCTGTGATTTGGGTGATAGTTAAAATTGGGTCAACAAGGGTTTTCTCATCCACTAATCTTTTGTATTCTTTTACAGCATTGGTGGTTGAGATACTTGAAGGATTTTTTCCATTGGAGTAAACATAAGGTGCATTTGCTGCTCCATAGTAAAATCCGCGCGACATTGTTCCGGCAGAATAGTAACTGTAAAAAGGATCGTCAACGGGGTTAGAAGTATGGTAATGGATAGAAACAATATCGTTTAGTTTCTCCTTCTCAAAATCTTTCAAGAATAGATTTACAGCGTCGAACTGTCCATCAACATTGGTAAACACTTCGTTTAATACCATCTGCTGCCTTTCACCAATCCAGAAATCGTCGAACGCAAATCCGTTAAACGGTGTAATGTTAATTGCGTCGTTGGCATATACAATTCTAAACCTTACATTGGACAAACCCTTAATCATATCCAGATTATGGCGAGCCGACTTCCATCCTTCCTCAGGGTTGGATCCGCTCCACCCTGCAGATTGTTCTAAAGGCTTACTACTAACATTAACCGGATCATACCAATTAATCCCCTCATTCGCAGCGCCCACAATTTCACTATTCAACCAAGTCTTTCCACCATCAATAGAGTACTGAAGGACTGCACCATCACGACCATTCTCAGGAGCCGACCAAATATTCAACTTAACCATTGGCTTTTCTAACCCTCGTAAATCAAAGCAAGGGCTAAGCACTTGCGATGATTCCTTAATTTGATTTGCAAGGCCAGTATTGGTATACCACGATGTTGTTCCAGATGCAGCAGAATTAAAGTATGTGCCCGAGGGTGTTCCATAAGTCCAACTAGAATAATCGGAGTCAGCGAGCCCTTTAGCAATCCAATCCTGAGTGGCACCTTCAAAATTATCAAGGTAAACCTTGCTTGAGTTAAAATCAATAAATTTCTGGATAGCAATTTCTTTTGTAATTGAATCCTTACAGCCCTCCGCTGTTTCAATTAATAGTTCTATTGAATAAGTTCCAATTCCAGGGAATTTATGCTTAAATGAAAAATTATTGGATAAAGTATCGCCTAATTCATCCCTCCATAACGATGATACCACAGCACCTCCCGACGAGTTATCTGAAAACAGAATAGAATCACCAGTAAAACATTCTCTATCCCATTTAAAGTCAGCATTCGCACTGTAACCAATAGTAACAGGCAGCGAAGCAACGGTTTCACATTGCCCCGTTTCTGTAGTGGCAGTTAGTACAACTGTTTTTAGCCCCGCTGTTTTAAACGCATAAATTGGATTTTTCTCAGTACTAACATTGTCTTCGAAAGTCCATTTCCATTTTACAGCATCACCTACGGGTTCATTGCTATTATTAACAAACTGAATACCTTCATTAATATTCGGACAAGTTCCAATTACTTCAAAAGTAGCCACTGATACAGGATTAATTTGAATACCTTTTGAAATTTCCTTATAACAACCCTTTTCCGAAGTGAATTTATAGTTAAGATTGTAATTGCCTGGATTCTCAAGTTTTGGCGATAAACTTGCATAAATTGAGTTACTCTGGAATGCATCGGTAGCTCCTGTATAAGAATAATCATTTGTTCCGTTCATAACCCTATGCTGACCAATAATTAATATAAGATCATCATGATTGCAATATTTCGGATTAATCTCAAAATCAATATCTCCTATGGAATCAATAAATACCGATTTTGCAATCTCATAAGGAGTAGTATTAATTTTATACCGATACCAAACAGTATCAACACCTTCTCCTGCTAAAGCCAAGCTATACTGCGCTGTATGGTCATTTATCTGTGTCAATGCATTCTTTTTACTGCTAAATGTAAAATCACTACCTATTCCTGGATCGCAAGTAATGTTAAAGGTAAGATCATCGAAACAGTAAACAGCATTCAAGTTAATGATCGGAGCATTAGCTTTATGAACCTTTGTTTGCAAAGTAGTATCACCTACACAACCAGTTTCTGTATCTGTATAAGAGTAGGTAATGTCAATATCTTGGTCTATTCGCGATTGGTTGATAAGCGAAGGATTCAGAATTTTATTCAATTCAATTACTTCTCCATAGAAATTTCCTCCTACAGGATCACCAACAAGAGAAATTGGTGTCTCCGCATAATTGTAATTATCCCTAAGAGTAAATGAAACTGAAGGTACTAAATTTACTTGCGTTTCCTTTTCTTTAGTTGGAGAAATGCAACCCTCCTTAGTCTCGAAGTAGTATGATATAGTAAACTTTGCATTTTTAGGCGCAGCCGCAGGTGTTAATGTAGCCAAACTAGAGTTTGTTGCAGAATTGAAACCCGATATTGGCCCGGAAAAATGCCCTTTAACAGCTTCAGGGTAGTTATTCTCTGCGATTAACAATACCTCGGCATCTTTACTACAATATGCAGATTTTAGAACATTAAAATCTACAGGATTAGATATGCGAACAATATCAAAATTATCGGTAATTGCAAAAGTTTTATCATTCTCGGTATAGCTATATGTTACTATATGGTTACCTGTTGATATCAACTTTGGATCGATCTGATAACGATGTCCTCCCAGGCTTGTCCACTCCACACCAGGCGTGGTGCCTGAAATATCAAAACTCTCCCAAGTAATAGTTCCTAAGCCTTCAATACTTATAACCGATAAAGGAGCTGTTTCTGAGGCACAGTAAAAACTAGCCAAATCCTTAATGTAAACCGATTCATTTTTTACAATAACATCGTAATTAACAGTATCTTTACATCCAAACCCATTGGTGTAGGCATACTTTAAATTACAGGTTACAGCACCTCCCGAAACATCAATGAGCGAAGGGTAAAAGTAACCATCGGTGCCAACACCAGAACCCCAGAATGTTCCACCAGTTGGACTTACATACTTAGAGAGTTCATCTTTCCCCTCGGTGGCGTTGTATGGCGATGCAGTAACAATAAATGTTGGAGTGGTTACTGGGTTAATTGTGATTATAGCATTTTCCAATGCAGCATTAGTTGTATTACCAGTTTGGTCGATTAGGCTAACCAAAGTATACGTGCCACTCACAACATCAATAACATAAGTATCGGCATTGTGATTGTTGACTGTATAATCCGATGTACCATCATTATAAGTAAACGTATAGGGCTTAACTCCTGTAAAAGTAAACGTAATTGGCACCTTTTGCCAAGGATAATCGCATTTAGAGGTTGAGCCTGTTATACGAACGGTAGGCTTTGTATTTATTGATAAAGTTCCACTCGACACTGAAGCACTCGTTGTATTTGTAGTATTGCCTGCATTATCCTTAAGCGTAATGCTTATTGGCAAAGTTGGAACTGCATTTCTGTTTACGCTCGAAGCTCCAACGGTATAGAATACTTTATATGTATTATCGCCCATATTTGCAAAAACAGCCGACTCCCCATTTACAGTTACAACTCCATCGGTAATGTAACTATTTGCATCGGCAGTAATAGTTACAGGAATAACACTGCCAATACCGTAACTACCCGAAGGAACTAAGACTGATGAGATAACAGGGGGAACAGCATCTACAAATACACCAGCGGTACTTGCAATATTATTGAGTGTTAAATAGGCATTCGTTGATCCGTATTTGAGCGTTCCTGAGTTACGGACAATTGTTGTTCCAAGAACAATCCCATCAAGATCCAAATTCCCCGAAACTACCGTATAGATAAACGTCAGGTACATAGTTGTTGAACCACCTGAATAGTAAGCCCTAACAGCACCTCCAGTATTTAAAGTAACATTAATATAAGGTGTACCACTAGTAGTACTAACTGTGATTACCTTATCATACTTAACAGTAAAAATTAAATTTTGTCCTGTTTTATAGTAGCCATTAGAAGGTACTGTAACATTCTCAACTACAGGAGCATTACCATCAACCCAAACAGAGGATGTACTCCCAATATTACTTAGCGAGGTGCTTGCATTATTCCCTGCTAAATCTTTAATAGTTCCGCTACTAAGGGCAATAGCATTATCAACATTAATACCATTATTATCATAATCGCCAGTTTGCACAGTATAACTAAACACAATAGAACTAGTCCCCGTTCCTCCCGAATAATATGCAGGCTTATTATTACCTGAATTAAAGTCAATAGTTATATAAGGGGTTCCTCCCGTTGTATTAACGTACACATTCTCATTATAATTTACAGTAAAGTTCATTACTTCCGATTCAGTATATATTCCGTTAGCAGGAACACTAACCGAGGAAACAGATGGAGCGTTAGAATCGTAAGTTATACTAAGAGGAGTTGCAGCCGTATTGCCATTACTTGCATCGTCCTGAGCAACATTTTCATTTACATTAACAACAACAGCACCTTGAGCGGATGGGGTAATATTAGCAGCATAGGTTGTTCCACTCCCACTAAAACTTCCTGCAGTTCCATTAGTAACTAATATATCGCCAACCACAAATCCCGTAACTGATTTACTGAAAGTAATAGTAATTGGAATTGGCGACACATTGGTTGGATTATTTGCCGTAGTAGTAACACTAACAGATGGCCCTGCATTATCAAAATCAATTGAGAATTGTGTTGCCGCACTATTATCATTACCAGCAGCATCGGTGGCAACTCCTGCAGCAATATCAACCTTAACCGTTCCAATTCCTGAAGGTATAATATCTGCGGTATAGTTAGCTCCACTTCCACTAAAATTACTTGCAGAACCATTAGTTACAACTACATCTCCAATTGCAAAACCAGAAACGGATTCATTAAAGGTTATGCTTACTGGGATTGGGTTTGCATTTGTAGGGCTTGTCTCAGCTGATGTTATTGCAACAGTAGGGCTTTGACTATCAAATGTAATTGAGAAGGTTGTTGCTGCCAAATTTCCATTACCGGCATCATCGGTTGCGACTCCCGCTGAAATATCAACCGAAACAATTCCTTGTCCACTTGGTGTTATATCGGCAGTATAGTTAGCACCGCTACCACTAAGATTGCTTGCTGAACCATTAGTTACAGAGATATCACCAATTGCAAAACCCGAAACGGATTCATTAAAGGCTATAATTACTGGGATTGGGTTTGCATTTGTAGGGCTTGTCTCCGTTGATGTTATTGCAACTGTAGGGCTTTGACTATCAAATGTAATTGAGAAGGTTGTCGCAGCTGAATTTCCATTACCGGCATCATCTGTTGCAACTCCCGCTGAAATATCAACTGAAACGGTTCCTTGACCACTTGGTGTGATATCGGCAGTATAGTCACTACCACTACCACTAAGATTGCTTGCTGAACCATTCGTTACCGTGATATCACCAATTGCAAAACCCGAAACGGATTCATTAAAGGTTATGCTTACTGGGATTGGGTTTGCATTTGTAGGGCTTGTCTCAGCTGATGTTATTGCAACAGTAGGGCTTTGACTATCGTAGGTAACAGAAAAAGTTGTAGCAGCTTGATTACTTGCACCACCTGTTGTTGCAGTACAAACTGCTGCGGGAACATCTACCTTTAACAATCCATCACTTGTTGGCGTTACACTTACAGTAAACACAGGGTTTGCTGTGGAGTTAAAACTTGATAATGTACAATTATCCACAACAATATCTCCTACCTCAAAGCCATCAACAGATTCGTTGAAAGTTATTGTAACTGTAAAAGAAGTTGCATTGGTTGGGTTTGAAACTCCACTTGTTATTCCAACAGTTGGCTGAGCCCAAAGGGATGAATACTTGATTACTGTAAGTAATAGAAGTACTATAACACTATTTGTTTTCATAACAATTGCTGCTTAATTTTTGAGCATAAAGTAATCCTTATCAGTTTTAATCAACTGAATTGTTTTGCCAAAGGTTGAAGCTGTTGTTCCAACCAGAATTAGTCCATCATCGTTAGTTTTTAGAACTTTGCCCACATTGCCCTGGAAAGTTCTGAACACATCGTTTCCATAGTAAGCCTCCCCATTATTATCAACCTTAATAAAATTAATATATGTAGTACCCTCAAGGGTATTTTCGCCAGCAATAATAATTGTTCCATCGTTTTTCATGGCAACCGACTTGGCAACAATACTATTAATATTATCTGTTCGCCATACTTGACTTAAACCTGTATTAAGATTTTCCAAAGCCGAACTGTTTACTCCGTTATTAAGCAGGATTAACAACTGACTGCCATAAAAGCATGCATCACCTGCAACTTCACTACTATTACCCGCTACCGCTGATGAGTTTATTCCAAAATGAGTTTTAGGCGTTAAAAATATTGATGCTTTCCCTGTTGTTCCATCAGTTCCAACAAGTATGAGTTCATCGTTATTAGAAAATACTCTTTGAAATGAACTATTCAAACTAATCTGAAAGTGCTTATCCCAAATTTTATTTCCAGAAGTATCTAACTTGGATACATAATAGTCTGTTTTGTTAGCCAACAAAGTATCAGAACTACCCGCAAGGTAAATGCTAGTGCCTTCTACAACAATATCGTTTACAGTAATATCACAATCCTGTTTACCCACAAACTTTGTCCACCGAACATCGCCATACTGATTTATTTTCATTAGAAAAGAATGAACTAAGCCACCCGTTTCAACCGATGTTCCACTTATAATAAAACCATCCGATACTTCCTTTACTGTTTTACCTTCGTCATTTAAAGCAACATCGCCATAAGTGTTGCTCCAAATCAAGTTCCCATCTGCATCAATTTTACAAGCATAAATTTGATAATCGTTGCTACTTCCCAAATCTGAACCAACCACTAAATATCCACCTCCTAAAAGTTCAATAACATCGTTACCTTTACTTTCGTTACCACTTCCAAAAAACTTTACAAAATTCTTTGATTGAAAATCCGATATAGGCTTCTCGCACGAAAATAGAATACTCGTAAAAAGGATTATATAATATATTTTCTTCATACTACTTAATTTTCTTGGGTTTATACACTGGTCGGATGTACGAAACGGATATATGCGATTGATTCAAAAGCAAATCGTCCTGTACAAAATAGTACTTATTAAATAGCGTTGGATTTGAGTAACGTTTCTGGTCATTGGCCTGAATCATAGTGCTAAACTTAACTCCTCCGGACACATTTAGCCATCCATCCCAAAGTTTGAAGGAAACCCCAATAGCGAGCAATGGTCTAATGTCAATTTTATTCTCACTTCCAAGCAAGTCCTCGGTGCCAGTAAAAGGTTCCTGTCGGCCAATAATATTATCCTGTCTTGTTAAACTCACACTTGACTTAACAAGATAAACGGGCTCAACACCTACTTTTGCAAATAGATTAATTCCTTTAAAAACATAGTTATACCTTGCCGCAATGGGTAACCCCACATGCCAACTTGAGAAAGAACCCGAAACACTTGAGTAATCAGTAGGATTATTGGAATAATCAAAGTTGGATATGGTTAAAGAAACCCCAATACTGTAATCGAAGGATTTGTACAAGGAATTAAGGTAATTGAACTCTAGATTGTAGCCAATTTTTGGTTTATAAGTTGGGGTTATTGTTTTAATATCACTTACACCGTATTGCTCAATAATTGTTGGCATACAGAAGGTAAGTCCACCCTTAAGTTCCAACTTAAATATTGGTTTAGTTCGATATGTTCCATAAAGATTAACAAACTCTTTGGGGTCGTTTGTAGCCAATGAGTAACTGGGAAAATCGTTCAAAAACTTCAGCATAACTTCATCGGCTTGCTGATAGCGCTCATTAAAAAGGTATGTTTGAATGAGTAGTTTGTAAGCCCGAGCCTTTTCCTCCTTTGTAAAACCATCCTTCATACAAGTTTCAAGCATATTCGGAATCTCGTCGAGTTTTCCCTCGTCGAATTTTCTTTCTGCCTCTTTTAGCGTTTCTGCACAAATTGATGTGTTCTGTGCACTAACCAGATTAACTGAGAATACAAAAAGAAGTATGGGTAAATATTTTTTCATGCGTTTAAAATATACTAAATTTCAGAATATCAGTGAAATTAATCTTTCTCATTAGAGTTGTTCACTATTGCACACATGGAATGTTCATATTATAATCATTGCGTTCAGTGTGAATTATGACATGAACATTTCATCTAAAAATTATTTGCATTTATAAGGTTTATAGTCGATATCCTCTCCAACATAATTTTTCCATTCATCCTCGGTTAAGTCACGTTTTAGAAAATCACAATATCCTTGTAAGAAATTCTCGATATTTAATGGGTATTTCCTAATTAAACCTTGCTTATCGCCAGTGTAAACAAACTTACTATCGTTAGAAAAAATAACAGTAGTAGCCCAATTATCGTGGTCGCTAAGCACTATAGGAAGAGTATTTAGGTCAGACATATTCCATAACCGAACAGAGCCATCAAAACTCGACGATGCCATATAGTTTCCGTCAGGTGAAAAAGTTATGGATGATATTTTTGCAGTATGTCCACGTAACACCCTTAATTGCTGGCCAGCCTTAGTATCCCATAAATAAATTGTTCCCTCATTGCTACCCAAGCCCGCTGCTAAAATTTTTCTTTTGGGGTTGTACGCTATATCGCCCCAGTTTGCCTGAGCAATAGTAGCCAATGTTTTGAAGGTTGGTTTTTCAGCCATTACTTCGTCAAAAAAAACTATACTACCATCCAAGTTTGCAACAAATAGAAGATTGTCCTGTTTGCTGTACTTTACAGCGTTAATCTTAGAACTTGAACGGAACAACTCTCGCCCTTTCAACCTATAGTTTGATGTAATATTTATGGATTGACTGTAAACCACCAATAAACTATCGTTTGGCAGAATATAGAACTCCTTAATTTCATTGGGCTGAATTGTGTACAAATCTGACGATTTTGTAGTTAAATCGTAGGTAAAAAATCTATTATCAGTAACTCCATAGAGCAAATTATCTTTCACTAATATTTTCTTAACAATTGATAAACCAGAGTTCATTACATTGGGTGATTTTGAATCGATATCCCAACTTATTAATTGGCCATCGCTACCGGCAGAGTAGAGCAAATTGTCGACCTGTAAAATTGTACGTACAAAACTTGTATGTCCCTTATAAACATTAAATAAGTCGCCCTTAAAAAGTTTTATTGATGAGTACATTGCCTTGTAAACATCGGGGTCGTAGGAAACACCATCAAAATCCTTATTAAAACTGAATGCTTGATATGCCAACAACCCTTTCAATAGAGTATCGGCAGTTAACTGTTCACTTTTAACAGCCATGGACTGTGCGATGGAAAGCATACGTCTGCGTTCAGCCTCTCTACTAGCCTGTTCGGCTCGCTTCTGCTCCTCGAGTGCCTTTTGGGCATTCTGCTCAGCCCTTTTCTGCTGCTCCTGAGCCTCATTCGACTTTTGTAAAGCAATTGCTCTTTGCTTGTCGGCCTCCTGTAAATTCCTGTTTGCAATTATGGTTTGTTGAACAGCAAGTTTTCGTTGTATTTCAGCAC
>CAZTVB010000028.1:0-12629 GCA_964616315.1 uncultured Rikenellaceae bacterium | reverse complement strand
AGGTTACTCGTTTCATATTGCTAGAATCTCGTTCCGATACACAGCCAATTAAATAACTATCGTCAGGCGCAATGCAAGCATTGAAGATAGTCCCCTTAGCGTTTATAGGTGCTGGAAGCACAATTGGGTCTTGGTAAACACCATTTACCAATTTAGAGCGAAGGATTTGCGAAACCTTTGTTTTTGAATCGGTACGGCAGAAATAGAGTGTGCCATCCTTTGTTAAAGAGGGGTAAAACTCTTCCTGTGCATTTATATTTTCGGGTAAGGGCATTGCTTCACCCCAAGTTCCATTGGTATTTCTGTTTGCAACCCAAATATTTTGGTTATTCCATCCGGGTTTTCTGGTTTCTCCATTGCGCGGCTTGGTGGAGAGGAAAAATATTTTATTGCCATCAACTGACAGTGCTGGCTCTGCAAAGAAAAACATTGTATCCCTTGCGAAAGGAGCAACAATTGGCTCCTGCCATACGCCATCAACTTTTTTGGTCATCATTATTGTGTTCCAATCGCCTTGGAAAAGCGAGTAGTAAATTTCGTTTCCATCCATTGTAATGGCTAAATCGCGTTCGTACATTCCGGTTGAAATGAAACCGGGCGCAAACACTTTTGGCGTTAATTCTGGCTGATTTATTTTATTTTCAGATTGTCCATAAACTGTTGTTGAGTTGGTTACAGCCAAAATTGGAATAATGAAATGAAGTAATATTAAATGTTTCATGTGCTTATGTTTTAGATTATTGATTACAAATATTTTATATTGCAAAATCTTTATCAAAACAAACGAAACACCCATGATATGAAATAACTCAACACATGGGTGCTTCTAAAGGTTAAAGGGTTTAGAATAACGCTATTCCATAAATAAGATACGTTAGGTGGTTTTTACCCTATGGGAAAATTAAAAAAGTCGGATTAAAAACCCGACTTAATAGTGATATTCTCAGAATGTCTCATTAACCTTGGTTTCAATCCTATCCTTAACCGTTTCAATCAATGAGTCCAACTCGTAGTCGGCGGGATTTATTGGCGGTAAAAAACTAACCCGTATAGGCGTCCCTGGGCGAGGAATTTTAGAACCTCTTGGAAATGCTTTAAAAGCACCCGATATAGCAACAGGAACAACGGGAACATTCAACTCACGGCTCAGTATGGCAAATGTCTTCTTGAAATCGCCAAGCTCGCCTGTATATGTACGCGTACCTTCGGGGAATAAAATAATCTTTTTGCCACTTCTCAACACTTCTGCAAGTTTTTGAATAGACTCCTTCAAGTCTTTATCAATATCCATTACAATAACATTGTTCTTGCTAGCCATAAATCTCGCAATCCAGTTGTTCACGTGTTTCTTTTTAGCATAGAAATAGGTTGAGCGGAATGTTTTACGTTTTATAAAAGATGCCACGAGCAATCCATCCAAATAACTTTGGTGGTTTGGTGCAATAATACAGGGGCCTTCGGGAATGTTCTCAGTTCCCTCGCTCTTGAATTTAAAGTAGATTTTAAAGAAACCCTTCGAAATATTTTTGATGAAGTTCTGTGTTGGCCAAGTTTTGGGAAGTTTAACGTTAACCTTCTCCTTTAAAAGTTCTGTCCAGTTTGTTCCCTCTTCCTTGTTGAAAAGTTTGTGCTCCCGGATATGGTCAACCATTGCCTTTACAGAAGGGAAGCGAACCAATTTATCGTTATCGAACTTAAGTCCAAATTTTGTTTCGATAAAATCGATAAGCGATAATCGACCCAAGGAATCCAGAGCTATATCGAACTCTAAATGGTCGTCAGGCGATATCTCCATATCAACCTGACTTTCGATGAACGATTTTACTGCACGGTACTCCTCATTATCGGGATGTACCACTTTCCCCTTTTTCTTTTTGGGGGCTTCGGCAAGTTCTTCCAACTTGAAACGCTGAAGTTTTCCTAATCTTGTTCGGGGTAACTCAACGTTTACAAGTGCAAAATGCATTATACGCTTGTAGGAACTTAGGTTTTTATTGAACTCGGGCATAAGAGTTTCCCTAAAATACTGTTCAGGATTTTTAATGCCCAAATCCGATAGACTCTTGTAATCAGGGTGAATTACTGCATGTAGCGCATCATTGAGCAGGTATACGCCAGCCTCCTTAACGCAGGGCGAAGCTTTTTCTAACTTTACTTCCAGTTCAATAGGGTTGATATTTTTTCCGTTCGATAGAACAATAATCTCCTTTTTCCTGCCTGTAATAAATAGATACCCTTTTTTATCGATACGACCCAAGTCGCCTGTATATAACCAGCCATCCTTCAAAACTTCGGCTGTTTCCTCAGGTCTATTATAGTATCCTTGCATAATATTTGGGCCTTTGGCCAAAATCTCACCATCGCGAATTTCAACGGTAAGTCCAGGTAGTGGATGCCCCGGAGAGCCAATTAGTACCTTTCCAGGACGGGTAAATGTTATCATAGGAGCTGCTTCAGTCATTCCAAATCCCTCTAGAACATCAAATCCTAAGGTTTGATAAAATCCTCCAACCTCCTTGCTCAAAGCAGCACCACCCGATACTAAATACTCCAAATGCCCTCCAAATCCACGATGTACTTTACCAAATATCTTTTTGCCTAAAGTTTTACTCTTGGTGAGTTTTACAACGCGAAACAATATTCTACCAACTAAACTCGCATCAATTTTTGCTTTAACACCCTTGTAAATCAGCTCATATAATCGTGGAACGCCTATCATTATGGCAACCTGATTATTCTTCAAAGTTTCCAACAAATCGGATGATTGCATTGAGGGGCTCATTACAATTGTTCCACCAACCTTAAGTGGAGCCATCATAGAACCTGCCAGTGGGAATATATGATGCATCGGTAGTAGCATAAGCACTTGTCGTTGCGGAGTAAATATCACAACGTCCTCCGAAACGGCCTTGATGTTAGCCAACAAGTTTTTGTACGATAGCATTACACCCTTTGGACTTCCAGTTGTTCCCGACGTATAAATAATAACCGCAGTGTTCTCAACATCCGTAGGTGTAATTGGCTCAACGGCTGCCTCAATGGCTGGTAGTTGCAACTCACCGAAAACAAAAATCTCAGGTGAGTGACTAAGGTTCTGTTTAATTAAAGAAAGTTCTTTGGTTTGTCCTTGGCTAGTAAATATCAATTCTGGTTTACAGTCGTTCAGGATATATGCCACATCTTCGCTCGATGCTGCAAAATCAACAGGAACAACAACACAACCGTTTTTTAGTGCAGCGTAGAAGGAATAAATCCACTCAATTCTGTTTTCGGAGAAAATTGCAACCTTCTTGTAATCTTTATCCTTAAAAAGTTGAGCGTATTGTGCAATATTTTGAAATAGCTCCTTGTAGGAAAAATGCTTTTCCTTTGTAATTACTGCAATTCTGCTAATGTCTTCACTGTTAATAATCATAACCTTTGGGCATTTTGTTTGTTTCTACAGCAATTTATTTGGCAAAGTTAAGTCAATTATTGGTAAGATATGATAAAAAAAGGAGTTGTTAAAACAACTCCTTTTTATTCACATATATATTGTTTTTATCGCTCAAACATTGATTTTTTAAACCATAAAGCCACATTTACTAGCGCTATCATCACAGGAACTTCAACTAAAGGGCCTATTACTGCTGCAAAGGCTTCGCCAGAGTTTATACCGAATACTGCTATTGCCACTGCAATTGCAAGTTCAAAGTTGTTACTCGCTGCCGTAAACGATAATGTGGTGGATTGCTCGTAAGTTGCTCCAATTCTTTTGCTCATTATGAACGAGAGCACAAACATCACAACAAAATAAATTATCAGCGGAATTGCAATAAGCACAACGTCCATTGGGATTTTCACGATGTATTCACCTTTTAGCGAGAACATCACAATAATTGTAAATAGAAGGGCAATTAGGGTGAGCGGGCTAATCTTAGGAATGAATTTGGTGTTATACCAATCCATACTTTTAACCCTTATGAGAATGAATCGGGTTAAGAATCCTGCAATAAATGGAATTCCTAAGTATATGAATACACTTTTAGCTATTTGTCCGATGGTAATTGACTCAACGCTCGTATTGGTTGGGATTCCAAACCAGCCGGGCAATATAGCAATAAAGAAGTATGCATAAACCGAGAAAAACAGAACTTGAAATATGGAATTGAATGCCACCAAACCTGCAGCATATTCAGTATCGCCTTTAGCCAAATCGTTCCAAACAATAACCATGGCAATACAACGCGCCAAACCTATCATAATTATTCCGTACATGTACGGAAGGTTGGCATTATTCTCGCCTGGAAATAATTTGAAGAACAGGATTGCCAAAGCAAACATCAATACTGGGCCCAAAACCCAGTTCTGAAACAACGATAAACCTAACACTTTTGTGTTTCGGAAAACATCGCCAAGCTCTTCGTACTTTACCTTTGCCAATGGTGGATACATCATCACAATTAAACCAATAGCTATTGGGATATTGGTAGTTCCGCTCGACATACTGTTCCAAAACTCTGCAACGCTTGGGCTAAGCCAGCCGGCAAATACACCAATGAACATTGCTAGAAAAATCCACAGGGTTAAGTACCTGTCTAGAAATTTGAGTCGTTTTTGTGATGGCATAGTCTTTTTTTAAAATTAGGCAATTAGACAATGAGTCAATTTGACAATTGGATATATCTATTTGTTACTATTTTTTTGGAAGTTGTAATGATGCTGTTTAAAATTCTAAGAATTTCTTTATTCTCATCGAGTAAATTTTCATTGAAAGGATAGTTTTTAGAGTGTTTACAAAGCATTAGCCAGTACTCTGTCTCCTCGGATTCCTTTATGGCAATTTTCATCTTATGTATAAAGTCTGGCTTACTCTCGGCGTTTTGTGCTTCTTTCACATTGGCACCAATTGATGTTCCTGATTTTAAAAGTTGATGCGAAATCACAAATTTCTTATTGTCCTCCAACATCTCGCAAAACTCAACAACTCTCAATGCAAACTGAAAACTTTTATCAACAATAAGGTTCTGCCTTTCCATAATTATTTTGTATTAGAGTTTAGTTTTAACAAATTATCGATTAAAACTAAATTATCAAAATATTGGCGAATTGGCATATTGCCTAATTGCCACATTGGCATCCGCACCCGCAACTATGCTCCCCTTTAATCTGACTTTTGTAAAACGAGTAAAATCCACTCTTAATATCATCGCGAACTTTACGAAATTCGGCAAGGATTTCATCTTCGGTTCCGGTAGCCTCGGCGGGGTCGTCGTAGCCTAAGTGCCAGCGCTGCTTTACTTTTCCTGTAAATACTGGACAGTTTACGTTTGCTCCGCCACAAACAGTAATTACATAATCCCACTCCTCGGCAATGTACTGGTCAACGTGCTTTGGAGTATGCTGGCTGATATCAATACCAACCTCGCTCATAACTTTAACGGCATTTAGATTAACCCTATCGGCAGGTTCAGTTCCTGCGGAGTAAACCTGTAAACTAGAATCAAACGATTTTAAAAATCCATGAGCCATTTGGCTGCGGCAACTGTTGCCTGTACACAGAACTAGAATCTTTGTCATATTATTATTTTTTTAAACGATTTCGAGGTTTTAGCTGACAGGTACACGAGCCATCCAACTGTTCCAAATAGTCAACCTTAATTGGTAATCCATCGCGCTCCCACTCCACAATTCCTCCAGCTAAATTAGCAATGTTGCTGTAACCAGCATTTTTAAGTATGATGAAAGCCTCGTGGCTATGAATACCTGTAGAATCAGCAATTATAACCGCGCAATCCTTTGGGATTACTCCAATATTATCAATTAAAATGCTACTTGGGCAGTAAATAACGTTTGGAACATCGAATTGTTTGTATGCAGTAAAACTTTGCTCGCGAACATCAACAATAATTGCCTTACCCTCTTTTGCTAAAGCGTAAGCATCCTTTGGAGTTATATTGATTATACCTCCACTAAAATAGCTGTTGATAAAGCAGGTTGATGTATCCATTCGCAGGTTAATTAAATACAATCAGTGTCATTCAAATTCAAAATAAACGGTTTTGTATTAAATTATTCCAATCAACTAAAGAATTAAGTTAAACAAATATCCCAGTGCAATTATAGCAATGGTAACTGTACCAAAGAAAATGCCGATTAACTTCCATGTCATCACTTTTTTGAGCAAGGTTGCTTCAGGTAACGAAAGACCAACCACAGCCATCATAAATGCTAATGCAGTACCTAGCGGAACGCCTTTGGCTACAAAAACCTGAATTACAGGCACTACACCTGCCGCATTAGCGTACATAGGTACTGCTAGAATTACAGCCAATGGAACTGCATACCATTTATCGTTGGATAGATATTGAGTAAAGAAGTTTTCAGGTATATAGCCATGCATTGCGGCACCAATTGCTATACCAATGATGACATAAAGTAAAACTTTCTTTACAATGTTCCAACCTTCGTTAATTATAATAGGTAAGCGTTCTGCAAAAGGAGTATGCTCCTCCTCCCATTGCTCATCTTTGCGTTCAGTTTTTGCTTGTATTTCTTTTACCCAATCGGATAAATACCTATCCAAATTTAACTTTCCTAGTACAAATCCACCAACTGTGCCTAGGGCAATTCCGCTTAGCGCATAAACAAGTGTGGCTTTAAGACCAAACAATCCGAGAAACATGGCTACCGCAACCTCATTAACGAGGGGTGAAGTGATTAGAAATGCAAATGTTACACCCAAAGGAATACCTCCATTGACAAATCCAATAAAGAGAGGTATTGATGAACAGGAACAGAATGGAGTAATTGCTCCAAAAAAAGAAGCAAAAAAGTATTGTAGTCCGTAAAGATTTTTTGTGGTTAAGAATATCTTCAGACGTTCTACTGGAAAATAGGCATTTACCAATCCCATTAACGAACTGATTATAAACAGTAAGATGAGAATTTTAATGGTATCGTAAATAAAAAAATTAACAGAGGCCCCAAAATGCGAATTTGTTTTAAGTCCAAATAAGTTATAGGTTAACAAATCTGCAAGTGGTTTAAGCCAGATATATAAAAGTATTAATGCAGCTAATACAAGTGTAGTAGAAGCAATTAGTTTTGTATTTCTAGGGATATTCATAATAAAAACTATATAAAATACTGAAAAATAAACTGGTATAAAGAATCAATATCGATATTTCGATTTTGCACAAAAAGGCATTATCAAAATTAAATCCAAGCCCTGAAAATGTAGTACAGACCCACCACTATAAATAAAAATGCAATTACTCTCCTAAACCAAAGTTCAAAAGTTTTAACCTTATGGTAAATACCGCCAATTCCCGATACAGTATAGGCCAAAACCCAAGAAAAAATAATTACAGGAATACCTGTAGCCAAAGCAAATACGACGGGTAAATATAAGCCCGAAGCGCTACTAACAGTCATAGGAACAAGCATCCCGAAGTAAAGTACTCCACTGTAAGGACAAAAGGCCAAAGCGAACACAACTCCTAAAAGAATAGCATCAAAAGAATTCCACGTTTTCTTGTTCTGCATTCTAGTGGACAGCCTGCTCATTACAGGGAAGTTAACTTTAATAAAATCGAGCATAAACAGGCCAATGACTATAAGTAGTGGGCCAATTATTTTTTCGCCATATCGCTGAAAAAAACCTGAGAACTTCAATTGGTCTACACCAAAAAAAATAATCAGAGGTATTATAGTATAAGTAATTGCTCTGCCCAATGTGTACAAAATGCCATTGAGGAAAACCCTGTGCTTATTCTCTATATCCCTGCTTATAAATCCTACTGCGGTTATATTGGTAGCCAAAGGACAAGGGCTTATTGCTGTCATTAGTCCGAGAATAAATGCAGAGAGCCAAGGAGCAGTGTTGCTTTCGAGTAATGAACTTAGTAAATCTTCCATTTTGCTATTAATATCATTACTTAAAGCAACTTATCAATTTTCTCCTTCATAATTTGTTTGAACTTGTCGGGGTTTTTACGTGCATACATAAAACCATCGTTAGTAATGTTAATCTTTTGGGTTCCGGCTACAATTAACAATGTTTGACCGGTAACCCCTAATTTCTCCGCAATAGCCTTACTGCTATCGTCATCTAAATTGATGGCTTGAAATGATATTTTGCCCGACTTAAACTGCTCGGCATAAATTGTTTCCACGTTTGTTTTGGCTTCAGCCTCAACAGTTTTGCAGGTAACACATCGTCCTGTAAAGTGGAAATAGTACACCTCTACTTTACCTCCAGTAGTGTATTTAGTTTGATTTTTTGAATCGCTCTGTGCATTGCACGATGTTGCTACTACTACGCCAAGCAGTATAAACAAAAAACTTAGTTTTTTCATCTTCATTTAATTGTTATTGTTTTTTTATTAAATCCTTTATCTCATTAACATTGGCCAATCTGCCACTTAGCACAACCTTACCGTTGATTACCAACGCAGGGGTGTGCATAATTCCGTAACTCATAATTTTTACAATATCCTCAACCTTCTCGATATTAGCATCGATACCTAACTCTGCAACTGCCTCGCGGGTTGTTTTTTCGAGTGTTTTACACTTTGGGCAACCAGTGCCTAATACTTTAATTTCCATATTGCTATTATTTAAGATTTATTGTTTGAATATCTACAGCGAATAAATGAATGATTATTTTTGAGGTAACACTCCATTATCTACAAACCGGCGATTCTTTTTCTTCGTGTCTTTTTTCAAAAAATCCCCTAAACAAGAGTTTTGCTTCCTCCCAGTTTTCTCTCCGGATACAATACTTAATTTTGGGTGGATTAAACTCGCCCTGAATTAAACCGGAATCGCGCAACTCGCTTAAATGCTGCGAAAGAGTACTGCGGGCAATAGGTAAATCGTCCACAATATCGCCACTGTAGCAGCAGCTCTGGCCAGCAAGGATTTCAAGGATTTGAATTCGAACAGGGTGACTTAACGCCTTGGCGTAACGGGCAATCTTCTCCTGCTCCTCGGTGTATTTCTTTTTTGTCATTTCATCACAAAATATTTCGCAATATTACGAAATATTTTTATTTCGTCGAAATGCGAAATGATTTATTTCTATACTGATAATTATAAGAAATTTAAATGTCGTTGACATTTTGTTTTTTATTTGATATATTTGATTCTCAATTATCTACACAATTGCTAAGGAGTCCTCATAATGAAAAAGTTATACTTTGTTTCTGTTGTACTTGGTTTACTTTTATCTTCTTGTTACACACGCGAACTGTACTATTCCTTTGAGCCGTCACACGGAGGTGTAACTGTGGGTTCGTCTTACTACTACCTTGCTCAGGTTAGGGAGTACCGAATGCCCAAGGGCATTAGCCGTTTTCCCGATGGGGGTATGTCGAAGGTGACTCGTCAGGTGTTTGGACTATTCAAAACAGATAGTTTAGAGAATTCTACTAAACTTGTTTACAAGTTGCCCGACGTATATGGTTGGCCAGTAAGGTATTCAACCCGAATAGATGAAAATGATTCTTTTGTAGTATTTGGTATCGTTAATGTAAGTTTCCCTGATTCTCTGGATGGAATATATCTGTATAACCTGAAGAATAAAAGTTTTAGTCGATATTCAAAGTCTAAAGCCTTACCTTCCATATCAGAGTTTAATCAAATAGCCTATTGTATCGATAATAAATTATCTGTTGATGATATTGATGGAACCCAGTTGTTCTCTTACATACTTAATTCGATACCAGCATTTGTAGATTGGAATACCAACGATGAGATTTATATCTATTTTTCGAACCCCAATAGTGCTCAGATGCTTCAACTTTCCACAGGAAAAACCTCCAGTACCGATTTTAATTGCATATCGAATTATGCTCAGGAAAAATCCAAAAGCCAAATTTTAAAAGTTATTAAAACTTCAAATCCCGATTTGAGAGAATTGCTCAAAGAGTAATAACCCATTATTATTTTTTTGACAAACCATCTAAATCGATTTAGATATTTTTATATATTTGCAACAAACAGATAATGAATGAAAAAACAGAGAGTTTCGTTAGACGATATTGCCCGTAGCGTGGGAGTTTCGAAGGCGGTGGTTTCGTTGGTGATGAACGGGAAGGCGGAGCAGTATGGCATTTCGGAACGGACTCGTATTCGTGTGCTCGATAAGGCAAAGGATTTGAACTATAAACCCAACCAGTTGGCTCGTGGACTTAGGCTTGGGTATACCAATACTATAGGATTGATTGTTTCCGATATTTCCAACAGTTTTTACGCTGCAATTGCCCGTAACATTGAGGACTTGGCTGCAAGTGTTGGCTCCAACGTGATTATTTGTAGTACCGACGAGGATATTGAAAAGGAGCGTAAACTAATCAAACTACTAAGGAATAGACAGGTTGATGGAATTATTCTGTCATCATCGCAGGAGAATGCTGATGAGTTAAAGAGTTATTATGACGATGGTTTGCCTTTGGTTTTAATTGATAGATGTTTTGAGAATTCAGGAATTCCATCGGTTGTGGTCGATAATTTTAATGGCGGAAAACAGATTGCAGAGCATCTTTGCAATTTGGGTTATCAAAAACCAATGGTTTTAACGCTGTCAACATCACATATATCAACAGTAAAGCAAAGGGTCGATGGCTATAAATACGGTTGGCAACAAAAAAAAGTAAATGTTGATGTAGTTGAAATTCCTTTTGGGAATATAAATGAAGCGGTGAGCGAATTATTAAAAGTTCGCTTTAAGCAAAATGCTTTACCCGATTGCCTTTTTGCCGTTAACAACAATCTAGCAACAGCGGTTTTGCAGTCGTGCAGCAATTTAGGGATTAGAATTCCTGAGGATATGGCCTTAACCTGTTTCGACGATTTGGCTTACTTCGGTTTCATTAAACCTTCGGTTACGGCTGTTTCGCAGCCAATTCCGGAAATCTGTACCAAAGCATTTGAGTTGTTGATGCATCAAGTTAAACAAGAGGAAACCTTTGGAGGTAAAGAGTTGTCAATTTTACCGATTAAATTGAATATTCGAGAATCATCACACAAATAAAAACCTAAACCAAACCTAATATGAACAAAAAAACTATTCCAATCTTTTTAGCATTCCTTACAATGGGTATTGCCGATGCAATGGGCCCAATGTCCGATGCTGTGAAAAATCAATATCAACTAAACAATGTAATGGCAACCCTATTACCATTCTTTGTTTTTATTGCATTTGCAGTATTTAGCGTTCCTGGAGGACTTTTGGCATCGCGAATTGGCAAGAAAAACCTATTGCTTGTAGGATTGGGTTTAAATGCGTTGGCACTACTTGTACCAACCCTTATTGCACCTAGCTATATGTTGCTTTTAGCCTGTATTCTTATCCTAGGAATTGGTACCTCGTTCTTACAGGTTGCTGGAAATCCAATAATGCGCGATGTTAGCACCAGTGGTGCGTATAGCCGTAACTTGGCTTTTGCCCAAGGAATAAAAGGAATTGGTAGCACTGCATCGGCATACTTGGTAACAGCCGTTGCTGCATTAGTTCTTTTCAAGGATTTAGGATGGAGAGCTGCATTCCCTGTTTTCTTTATACTTATGGCGTTAACATTTGTATCGGTGCTTTTCATTAAGGTTGAAGAAACAAATGCCGATGTTCCACCAAGTTTTAAGTCGAGTCTTGGCTTGTTGAAAAATCCAGTGTTTTTGATGGCGGTTATAGGAATATTCCTCTATGTTGGGGCGGAGGTTTGTATGGCTCGATTCCTTTTGCCCTTGAATAAGGCAATAGGTATGTCGCCCGATGATGCTAGTAAATACGGTGCGCCATTATTCTTTCTTCTGTTAACAATTGGTCGTTTGGTTGGAGGAGTTACACTAACTGTAATTAATCCGCGTAATTTCTTCCGCATATCAGCTCTAATGGGATTGGTTGGAATAATTCTACTTATGGTCGGAAATCCAATTTTGGCAATTGTTGGAGTAATTGTCGGCGGATTAGGTTTTGCCAATATATGGCCTTTACTTTTCTCTATTACTGTTGAGGAAAAACCCGAGGCTGCTAATGAGCTAAGCGGTTTGATGTGTATGGCCATTTCGGGCGGTGCAATTATACCTTTGTTTATGGGTAAAATGGTTGATATGGAGATGAACGCCTTTTCGTTCATAGTTCCAGCAATTTGCTTTGGATATTTGCTGATTTTATCGCTTAAAGGCACAAAAAAATTGCTAGCCTAATTAATCTTATAACTCACAACACACAACTCTTCATATGTCATATCGGAACGATAGTAGAATAGTACTTACCCTCGATGCAGGAGGAACTAACTTTGTTTTTTCGGCAATCAAAGGGATGCAGAGTATAGTTGAGCCCGTTACTTTGCCTAGCAATGGCGACAGTTTGGACAAATGTCTGCAAACAATCCTCGATGGTTTTAAAACTGTAATATCAAAGTTGAGAGAAAAACCTGTTGCAATCAGTTTCGCATTTCCCGGCCCAGCCGATTACCCCAATGGTATTATTGGCGATTTGGGCAATTTGCCCAGCTTTAGGGGTGGAGTTGCTCTAGGGCCAATGCTTCAGGAGCAGTTTAATTTGCCTGTATATATAAATAACGATGGTGATTTATTCGCCTACGGCGAGGCCATTGCAGGTCTTTTACCCGAGGTAAACGAGA
>CAZTVB010000027.1:0-12740 GCA_964616315.1 uncultured Rikenellaceae bacterium | reverse complement strand
GTTTAAAGTTAATCCCCTAAGGTATTTAAAGATAATATTACTTGGTTATGCCTAATTCTTTTTTTACAAGAGGAAGAATATCAATGCTTTGTTCAGAGAAATAGAGTAAAGTTCCATTATTAGAATCGAAAATGTAGGTAAACCCATTTGCTTTTGCAACCTTTTTAATAGCAGCATCGGCTTTTTCAATAACAGGTTTCATTGTTTCTGCCTGATAGCGTTGGTAATCTTGCTCGGCAGTTTGTTGAAACTCCTGCGCGCGTTGTTGCATTTCCTGAAGTTCTTTTTCCTTCATTTCACGGATTGCATCGGAGAATGTTGCACGTTTCTGAACATAATCCTGATATTTTTTGTTGAATTCGACCTGAAGTTCTTCAATTTGTGATTGTAAGGTTTCAGTATATTTTTTTAATTTAACCTCTGCGCTATCTCTATCTGGCATTTTTGTTAACAACTCTTGGCTGTTAATATGTCCAAACTTGAAATTTTGTGCCTTAGCATTAATCCCAGCAATCGATAAGATTGCACCAACAATTAGTAATGTTAATACGTTTCTCATATTTTAAGTTGTTTAGTTTTAGCAAATATAATAATTAATTATTTATAGCCCAGTTTTTGTAACACCTCCTCGCTTTTATCGTGCCTAGGGTTTGTGTATAGCATATTTGGAGATGCTGCGGAGTCGAATATTACGGCGTATCCTCCTTCTACAGCTATTTCCTTTACTGTGTTGAAAACCTGATCCTGAATTGGCTTAACAAGTTCTTCACGTTTTTTGAAAAGCAAACCATCTCTGCCAAAGTATTTCATCTGCAATTCTTTGGTTTGGCGTTCCTTTGTAATAATCTCGTCCTCTCTCTTTTTTTTCATATCTTCAGTTAAGAGGACTTTCTCAGCTTGATAATCTTTGTAAAGTTTGTCAATTTCAGCGTATTTATCTTCTATTTCTTTCTGGTACTGTTCCGAAAGTTTGTCAATTTGTTCTTGAGCTGCTTTATAGGAAGGTATCTTCTTTAGAATGTAGTCTGTATCAACGAATGCAAATTTTTGAGCCCACAAACTAGTCCCAAGTATGAGCACCAACAATGTTAACAGTATTTTCCTCATAGTTTTTAAATTAAAGGTTTTAAGTTGTTAGGCAATTTGTTTGCCAAAGTTATACTATAATTTATTTTTCAGGTTAACTATTGTTAAAATGGCATACCTATTACAAAGTGAAATTGTCCTTTGTTAACTCCTGGTCTCCCTGGTACTGCATCAAATCCATACGCCCAATCGATGCCTAACATACCAAGCATTGGCAGGAACATTCTTGCACCAAATCCAGCGGAACGGTGAACGTTGAATGGGTTAAATTCGTCAAAAGATTTCCATGCATTACCTGCTTCAACAAAGGATAGCACATATATCGCAGCCTGAGGTTTAAGGGTTATAGGGTATCTTAATTCTACAGTATATTTATCGTAAATATGGCCGGCTCCAATCCCGTTTTGATAAGGAGTGAGTGTGCTGTTTTGATAACCCCTTAAACCAATGGTTTCTTTCCCATAAAGGTTATACCCAGACATACCATCACCTCCCAAATCAAATCCTTCAAATGGTGAGTAGCCTAAGTCTTTATTAAAGTATCCAAGAAAACCTATTTGAAAGTTTGAATAAACAACCAAGTTTTCTACTAGTGCAAGATACCACTGAATTCTACCAGTCCATTTATGATACTCAATCCATTTGTACTTTTCGTTGTCGCTAATATCCGATTTGTAATTTTTACCATTAAACAAAGAGTATGGTGGCGTTATTTGAAGCGATAAAGAAAGGTTAGAACCCATTCTAGGATAGATAATTTGATCGGTTGAGTTCCTTGCAAAGGTTGTTTTAAAACTAAGGTTATTAGATTGTCCATCGCTGAAAAGGAAGTATCCTGTCCAATTTTTCAAGTAATAATTTTGGAAACTGACCTCATTATTGATTGTGAAGTAATCATCTGGCCACTTTAAACGAGTGCCTAAGCCAACAGATGCCCCTGTTACTTTGAAAAATTTATCGCTGGTTTGGTAAAAATAAGTGCTTCCGCTTTGGATTTGGTGATATATAGAGAAGGAGAAGTTAGTTGGTTTACGCCCTCCTAACCAAGGTTCTGTGAATGATAGGCTTATTGATTTGTAGTAACTACCATTAGTTGAGGCTCTTAATGCCAATGACTGACTGTCTCCTGATGGTACAGGGCGCCATGCTTTCTTCTCGAACATTCTGCGTACTGAGAAATTTGAAAAACGGATTCCTATAGTTCCAACAAACATTTTATTTCCCCAACCTCCTGATACTTCGAGTTGGTCGTTAGCTTTTTCTTCAAGAATATATTTTAAGTCTACCTTTTTTTCAGCAGGATTTAAGTTAATAGGCTTACAATCCATTTTCTCTGGGTCGAAATGTCCCATTTGAGCAAGTTCTCTAATAGTTCTTGTTATTTCAGATTTACTGAAGAGGTAACCGGGTTTCGTCCAAACCTCACGACGAATAACATGCTCGTTTGTTTTGGTGTTTCCAGCAATAAAAACATTGTTGATAGTAGCCTGCTCGCCCTCGTATATTCTCATTTCAATGTCTACAGAATCATTTTGAATGTCTGTTTCTACTGGATCTAGTTGAAAGAATAAGTAGCCATCGTCCATGTAAAGTGTTGATATAGAGTTCTCATCAACGAATAGCCTTTTCTCAAGTAAGGATCTGTCATAGACGTCACCTTTTTTCATTCCTAATACAGATGAAAGACCCTCTGCTGGTAATTTAGTATTGCCAACCCAAGTAATATTCCGAATATGGTATTGTGGACCTTCGTGGAGTGAAAATTTAATTCCAATACGTTTTTTATTTATCACGTAAATAGAGTCTTTAAGGATTTTCGAATCACGGTAACCGTGTTCATTGTAAAAACTTATAAGATTCTCTTTGCTTTCTTCGTAGTCCGCTTCAACAAACTTTGCCGATTTAAATATGTTAAGATCTCTCCTGTGAATTTTTTTCAACGCTCGTCTTAGCTTTGCATCACTATAGGCTGTGTTTCCGTCAAAGTCAATTTTTCCAATCTTTACTTTACCGTTTTTATGTATGTCGAAAGTGAGTTTTACTCCGTTGGCTATTACGGTATCATTTTCTTGGATGGCATCTACTTCTACATTAAGAAATCCTTTAGCTCTGTAGTGCTTTTTAATAATGGTGATGCTGTTTTCTAGGATGCTCTCGGTGATTTGTCCACCTGCTCGAAGTTTTATCTTCTCCTTAAGGTCGTCAACTTCGCCTTTTCTAACTCCCTTAAAATTGAATGAGGAGATTCTTGGCTGTTCTTGAAGAAATATGTCAAGATAAACATCAGAGCCATCAATTTTACTAGCAGAAATTTTAACGTCAGAGAATAATCCTTGATTCCAAAGTTTTTTTAGGGCATTGGTTATTGCATCACCGGGAATTAAAATGGAATCGCCAACAGCTATTCCTGAAACAGATATTAGCACTCCTGAATCGAGAAATTTGAGACCGGATACACTAATCTCTTTGACTAAATATTTCTTTGGGGATTCATAGCTGAAATTATTTTCTTGTGCTGTGGCAGCAAGACTTGCTGCAATAAAGACAAATGCTAGTAATTTACTTTTCAACATATTTAATTTTTGTTGCTCATTAACAAGGCCGTAAAAATAGTATAAATTCTAAAGCATAATCATTTTGCTTTTAGATTTTATATCAAAAACGGTCAAATATAAATAATAGGGGTGTTTGTCGCAAGCTAAAATTTACAAAATCGACTAAAGTTGCTCGCTAGTTTTACCGAATCGTCTTTCCCTTCTTTGGTATTCAATAATTGCCTTGTAAAACTCTTCCTTTGTGAAATCTGGCCACAACACAGGTGTGAAGTAAAGTTCCGAATATGCTAGTTGCCATAAAAGAAAGTTGCTAAGCCTAACCTCACCGCTTGTTCGTATCATTAATGCGGGATCTGGAATGTTTACAGTGTCGAGATATTGTGAGAATATTTCGGGATTTAAATTATCTACATCAAGTTTGCCATTTTTGACGTTGAGTGCAATTTTTTTTGCGGCTTCAACTATCTCGAATCTTGCCCCATAGCTTAATGCTAGGATGGTAGTTAGGGTTTTACAACTACCGGTTTTGGTTATTACGTCTTTGAGTTTTTCTTGAACTGTAATTGGTAGAGCACTAGTGTCGCCAATGGTTAGCAATCTAATATCGTTTTTAAGCAAGGTATCAATCTCTGAATTAATGGTTTCAACTAAGAGTCCCATTAAAGCATCTACTTCGGACTTTGGTCTGCTCCAGTTTTCTGAAGAGAATGCGTAGAGTGTGAGATATTTAACTCCTATCTCACCAGCAGCTTCGGTTGCAGCCCTAACAGCATTTACTCCATTTTGATGTCCAAAGATTCTTTGACTACCACGCTGTTTAGCCCAACGACCATTGCCATCCATAATAATTGCAACATGTTGGGGAACTTTACTTTTGTCTATTTCGTCAATCAGGGTCATCTTAAAAGTATTACTTATATACCGGACAGATTTCTCTATTGTTATAGAGTCGATAGGTGTAAACCAACCCAACAAAGGAAATCCAGTCGTTATTGTGTGTTATTACAGTATTATTCAAAGGAGTGTAATTGTCAATGTTGTCGTTCAACGTTTTCTGAAACCTCCATTCCAGAGCAATTGTGTGGCGTTGGATTGGCGTATATTTTACGCCAATCCCAAATGGAATATTTGGAACAACGGCTCCACCGATTCTAGAGATCCCAATACCGAAGTTGACAAAGGGTGTTACTTTCGTTTTTCGTTCGCCAATAGGGCTAAAACGCATAAAGTTAAACTCACCTAGTATTTGAGCGTCGAGAAATGATTTGCTAAAGGAGGTTGGAAATGTTCCAGGTAAATAGTAATTGCCTTTATGTGAGCCTGAAATGGAACCGTATTGGACAGAAGCTCTTATGGAATAAAACTTGTCAAAATTGTAACGAAAAATTACCCCAATGCCTACGGATGGGGATTGAAATGGAGTAGTCTCGTTGAAATCTCCGTAGTAGTAGTTTCCTCCAATTGTTAACCCAATGTCACGTTTATCCTGCGCCTTTAAACTGTCGGATGCTATAATAATAAATAAAATTAGGGTTATAAATTTGTTCATAAAGAACTAAAACTTTCTTTTAATTTTTTGTAAAAATTTATCGTAGGGCAGGCGGTAGTATACCTTAAGGTTTAGGATGTAGTACATATCGTTGTGTTCAGACTGGGTGGGGGAAAACCCATCTAAATAATCAGTAAGTACATAGCGAGCTCCGAATTCGGCACCAAGCAGGATTCTTGGCATAATCTGGTACTTTATTCCAACACCAAATGGGATTATTGGTGTAAAATTTTCGGAATTATTGAACCTGTCAGCGTCGATTAGGTTTTTCTTTGGAGAAACACTATAAAATAATCCCCCTGCACCTGCGAAAATGTAAAGACTTAGAGGTTTGTTTATGTGTCGTAACCCTCCGCGTAAATCCATGACACTGTAAAAATAGTTTCTGTCACTTTCAGGGATTATGTACAGTAATGCTGTTGCGGTGATTTCTGAGCCATAAGTAGAAAAACCGTAATTACGAGGTTCATTTCTGGAACCTTTATCTGTACTTCCTAAGTAAGTAAAGTTGGTAGATGCTTGTATGTACAATAATTGATTTAATCTATAAACTGCGCCAATGGACAAGCCTGGTCTTAATGCTCTAAAACTTATATCCTTAAGGCCAAAAAGATTGTTAGAACTTGCAGTGCCTCCTATATCACCAAAATAATGAGATATAGGAAGACCTACAAAGACTTCCAGCCTATGTCTTTTCCATGTTTGAGAACTACTACTATAAGCAATAGATAGAATCAAGCATAGCGTAAGTATTCTTTTCATCCTAAATTCTTTATTGTACAAATATATAACAAATTTAATTTATACATGTTTGAATAAACGGAACTGAAAATGTTAATATTGCTTTTAGTTTCGTTTATCAATTCCCCAAAGTAATTTTTCCCTTAGAGTTCTATGAAAAGTTGTTCCCTCTAAGCAAATTACATTGGCAGAAAATGGTGCCTTTTTAAGTTGAATTGTTATGGGCGATTCGCAAATAATGTTTCTTGAGTCTAACGAAAGCAGTACTTTACCATCCCTGCCTGATGCTTCAAGTCTTAACGTGCTAGTGTCGGGAATTACCAATGGCCTTACAGTTAAGTGATGTGGAGCAATAGCCGAAAGTATAAAAGCTGATAAATTGGGGTTGACAATAGGCCCACCTACACTTAGAGAGTACGCAGTTGAGCCTGTAGGTGTAGATATTATTAATCCATCAGCCCAATAGGTGCTTAAGTATTCATTGTCGATGTAGGTATTGATGTTTAACATTGCTGTTCCCGATTTTTGAATGGTAAAATCGTTTAGTCCGTAAGGAAAACTCTGGAAAAAGTTTGTTTCAGATACAACCTCAAGCATGCTTCGTTTTTCAACATTATATCTACCTGCAAATAGCAAATCAATGGCATTATTCATTTCAGGAATTGAAATGTTCGCAAGGAAGCCCAAACGTCCAAAGTTTACTCCCATAATCGGAATGTTCGATTCTTGAACAAATGCCACAGAATCAAGAAACGTGCCATCGCCACCAAGGCTAACCATATAATCTGCTTTCCCTTTTATTTCTTCGGGTTTTTTGTAACCTTTAATATTATTGATGTTAAACGATAAGTTGCTTTTAAGATAGTTCAGCAACGGCTCGTATACCCATATTTCGGCATTATATTTTTTTAATTGAGCGAATAAATCTCCGAGGATAATGTTGTATTCTGATTCTATATGTTTACCGTAAACAGCAATAATCATTTTTGTAGTTTTAGATGTCAAGAAAGCGGAATAGGAAGTTTAACCTGTCGTTCATTAAGTCGGCCTCGTCATCCTGCTTCATAAAGGCTCCAACAATATTATAGTCGTAGCGGTTGAATGTTTGCTTTATTGAGGTAAGGTCGGTTACATTGAGTTTTAGGGTGAGTTCCATTTGAGTGGAGTTGGGGTGTGTGGTGATAAAGGCTGCAAGAATTTTTGCATCGTTACCCTCAACAATCTGGCTAATTTGTGACATTGAAAAATCGTTGCTGTTCATTTCCAGCACAACAATTCCACCCTTGTGACGCATTGCCGAAATTTCAGCAAAGTAGTGGAGTAACTCCATAAGAGTTATAACTCCTAGGTAGTTTTTTGAACTATCCAAAACTGGTACGAGTGATAGTTTTAGCCTCGATAAAACTTCCATTACTTCAAAAACGTGCTGTTCTTCAGTAACGTAAGGTCTTAATAGCGAGAGTTGATGATTTCCAAGCGGCTCTTCGGGCATATTTAGGTCGTAGATATCGTTCTCGGAAATTAGCCCAAGAAATTCCTCATCGTTCACAATGGGCAAATGCGAAACCTTAAAAATATCCATCCAGTTAAGCGCAGTAATGCCAGTGTCCGAAGTTTTTAGTGCAGGAATTACATCCGAAATCATCTCCTTAGCTACCATAGCGTTCTACGATTAAAAAATCGTTACTTTTGTACAAAGTTAATTTAATTCGTTGCGTTATGACTCATCTAAGTGTAAATATAAATAAAATTGCCACATTAAGAAACGCCCGAGGTGGAAATATTCCTAATGTTTTACAGGCAGCCATAGATTGTCAGCGTTTTGGGGCTGAGGGGATAACTGTACATCCTCGTCCTGATGAACGTCATATCCGTTATCAAGATGTTAGGGATATCAAGCCGATTATTACTACTGAGTTTAATATTGAGGGATATCCTTCCGATTCGTTTATCGAATTAGTTTTAAGCGTAAAACCCAACCAGGTAACATTGGTTCCTGACCCCCCAGAGGCAATAACTTCCAGCAATGGCTGGGATACTATCACCCATAAAGAGTATCTTAAAAAGATAATTTCTATTTTCCACAGCAACGGAATAAGAACCTCAATATTTGTAAATCCTGATGTTGAGTTGGTTAAGCACGCTGCCGATACTAAAACCGATAGGGTTGAACTCTACACTGAGCCATACGCCACAAACTATCCGTTGAATAGAGAGAAGGCCATTGAGCCATTTGTTTCTGCAGCCATCGCCGCACAAGGCGTAGGGTTAGGTTTGAATGCTGGTCACGATTTAAGTTTGGAGAACCTTAATTACTTTGCGAAGAATATTCCAAATTTACTGGAAGTATCGATTGGCCACGCCTTAATTAGCGATGCACTTTACTTTGGATTGGAGAACACAATTCAACTATACCTTAAACAATTAAAGTTCTAATGGACTTGTTTTACCGTGAGGTGGGCGCAGGCTTTCCTGTGGTTGTTTTGCATGGGTTGTATGGCTCGTCCGATAATTGGTTGAGCATTGCCAAGCAATTGGGCGAGCACTATAGGGTAATACTTGTGGACCAGCGCAATCATGGTAATAGCCCTCACGTCCAAACTCATACTTACACTGATTTGGCCAATGATTTATATGGATTGGTGCGTAAGTTAAACCTTGAGCAGTTCCATTTAATAGGTCATTCAATGGGAGGGAGGGCTGCCATGCTATTCCAAACCCTTTACCCAAATTTTGTTAGGTCGCTAATTATTGTTGATGTTGCACCTTGGGGATATTCTGGCACTGATAAATGGTTTGTGTATAGTTACAACGAGCATAGGGCTATAATTAAAGGGATGAAATCGTTGCCAGTAAGCAGTATCGAATCCAGAATTAAAGCAGATAAACTGCTTTCGGTTTTAATCCCATCCGATAGGTTGCGCCAGTTCCTGTTTAAAAATTTACGCCGAGATTCCCAAGGGAAGTTTTACTGGTCAATAAATTTGGATGTATTGGATAGGAGCCTTGAGGAGATGATTCTGGGTGTTGAAGTGGATAGGCGAGTTGTACAGGAACTTGATGTGCTATTTATTAAAGGTGATAATTCAAACTACATTCATTCGAGCCGCGTGGGAGAGATATCCGAAATATACCCAAAGGCAAAACTTGTCAATGTTAAAAATGCCGGACACTGGGTGCACGCAGAGCAGCCTCAAGTTTTTGTTGATGAAGTTCTTAGTTTTATATCTTCTATTTAAGCATCGGCTTTCTCTATATTGCTGGGCTCAATAATTGGCAATCCCTTGTACCTTAACAATAGTTGGGCAACGGCCAAAACATCTTTTTCACAGTAGGTTACAATTCGTTCCAGTTCTCCGTTGTAGTAACACTCTGCAACTTGACTACCATCAATATCATCCTTTGGCGAAGGAATATTGAAAACAAAAGTTAGCAGGTTTAGCGATGTGTAATGCTTGTAGTCGCCAAACTTCCATAACTCCATAGTGTCGAGGGTTTTTACTTCCCAAGGTTTTTTACCTGCCACATCCAAAATGTCGGGAATCTCAACTCCTTTAATCAGCATTCTGCGGGCAATGTACGGGAAGTCGAACTCCTTTCCGTTGTGGGCGCAAAGGTTAGCTGCAGGTCGTTTTGCGAAACGGTTTAGCATTTGGGCAAAATCTTCCAGTAATAATTTCTCATCATCGCCATAAAACGATTTTACCCTAAAATGGCGAATGCCTTCTTTGTTTACAACAAACCCTACTGATATGCAAATTATCTTCCCGAATTCGGCGTATATTCCAGCTCTGCTATAGACTGATTCAGGTGAATCCGATTCTTTAATAAGAGTCTGAGCCTTTTTATCCCACAACTTTCTATGTTCCTCTGAAAGTTTTGCGTACTCAGGAAGTTGAGGAACGGTTTCTATGTCGAGAAAAAGGATATCTTCGGGTTTGATGTCGTTTAGCATACCTATAGTAGATTATGTGAACGCAAAGTTTTTTCAATGATAGAAGTAAGAATGTTTATGGCTACAGAGTTGTTTCCTCCCTGGGGCACAATAATATCGGCATAACGCTTTGTTGGTTCAATGAATTGCAGGTGCATAGGCTTAACGGTCTTCTCATATCGTTCTAGAACTTTATTCACAGAACGTCCCCGTTCTACAATATCACGGGCAATAACACGCGAAAGCCTATCATCAGCATCAGCATCAACAAAGACCTTAATATCCATTAGTTTGCGGAGTTCGTCGCACGAGAATATTAGAATTCCTTCCACAATTACTACATGTCGGGGTTGGATAGGAACTGTCTCTTTAGCGCGGGTACAGGTTAGGTATGAGTATATTGGTTGTTCAATGGGCTCACCATTCTTTAGTTTTTTGATATGCTCAACAAGTAATTCGAATTCAATGGATTCGGGATGGTCAAAGTTCATCTCCTGTCTTTGTTCAAGCGGTAAATGGGAGTTGTCCATGTAGTATGAATCCTGAGGAATTACAACTACTTCGCCCTGAGGGAGCGATTCAATAATTCTATTTACCACTGTTGTTTTTCCTGAGCCGGTGCCACCTGCAATACCAATAATGAGCATTTTATGTAGTTTTGTTGTTAGTAATAGTTTTAACTTTGCAAAAATAATCAAACTAAGGTAAGAAATTTTAGTTTAACTCAAGGTTGATGTTTAAAATTTAAAATAGATGAGAGAAGGTCTGTATCCGTTAAAGTTCATACCTCAATATAAAGAAAGAATTTGGGGTGGCGATAATTTGAAAAAGATTCTTGGCAAAGATGTGCCTGCCGATATGGCTAGATGTGGCGAGAGTTGGGAGATTTCGTCGGTGGAGGATAGTGTGTCGGAAGTTGCGAATGGATACCTTGCCGGTAATACGCTGGAGGAGTTGGTCGAGGTGTACATGGGCGACTTAGTTGGCGATTCCATTTACGAAAAGTTTGGTGTTGAGTTTCCGTTGCTAATTAAGTTGATTGATGCGCAGGATGTACTTTCCATCCAGGTGCATCCCGACGATGAGTATGCCGAGAAAAATCATCACGCATACGGTAAAACTGAGATGTGGTATGTGATATCGGCAGAGGATAACTCTGAGATTATTACTGGATTTAAAAAGGACGTAACCAGAGAGGAGTATCTGCAAAGTTTGTCCAATGGTAATTTGAAAAAACTTTTGAATGTTGAAAAGGCCAAGGCTGGTGATGTTTACTATATTCCAGCGGGTAGGGTACACGCAATAGGTAAAGGTGTTCTTTTGGCTGAAATTCAACAAACTTCAGATATTACCTATCGGATATACGATTGGGATAGAGTAGATTCAAACGGTAAACCCCGCGAGTTACATAACGATTTGGCACTGGATGTTATTGATTTTAAGGAGGTGACAAATGCCAAGTGGACAAAACCTGATACGGTTAACAAAACCGCAGAACTTGCCATCTGTCCTTATTTTACTGTAAACCGATTAACGTTTACCAACACTATTAAACGTAACTACGATTTGCTTGATTCTTTCGTTATATATATGTGTTTGGCAGGAGAGGCTTCTATAATATATGGTAAGGAAACGTCTGAGCGAATAGTCAAAGGTGAAACTGTTTTAATTCCTGCAGAGTTGAAAGATATTATTCTTAAACCGAATGCTAAATGCCAGTTGTTGGAAATTTTTGTAAAATAATTTTTTGTTTACGTTCAAATTGCGTAATTTGATGGAATGTTTTAAATCATTCATAAAAACTTTATTGATTTTTTGAAACTAAAATATATGCAATTACTTTTTTTCCTATCTTCATCATTCATTTTGTTTGAATGGATAATATAATTTATTTCATAAAATCTACTCTTACTAACGAAATCGCTTCGAGTGGTTTTCCCTTGATTTACAAGGGGGAGATGAACCATCAGATAATGCGAGCATTCGCATTTATGGCTAACAGAAAGATTTCGGAAATGCCAATTCCTACTGCAACCCGTAAGCGTGTTTTTCATATTATGATTGAGTGTCTGCAGAATATAACCAAGCACTCTGATGATTACGATGAGAAAGAAAAACAGATTGGGAATGGACTTTTTGTTGTGGGGAAGGATAGAGATTCCTTTTATGTGATAACAGGCAATTTAGTGCGAAACGACAAGATGATAGTTCTGGAAAGTAGACTAGAAAAACTCAACAATGCAGCCCCACCACAGCTTAAGAAAATGTTTTTACAGCAAATGATTGATGGAGAGTTGAATGAAAAAGGTGGGGCAGGATTGGGTCTTATTGATATTGCTCGTAAATCTAAGCGAAAACTATACTATCATTTTGTACCATACGATTCAAGTAGGCACTTTTTTATATTAGCCATTACAATTCCAATAATCTCTGAGGACGAGGATAGTTCCGATTTCTAGTAAATAAAATTAAATCTGGTATTATTTTTGACAGGATAATTTTGCCAAGTTATTATTTGGAAACAACATAATATTAACTAAGGTATATTTATTACATTTGCGATGTAGTTTGTTTAGTAAAGGTTAATTGTAATTAGATGAAACAGTTTATAGCAATATTGGTAGCAGCGATAGTTTGTTTTAACTCAATGGCTCAAACACGGGCTGAATTAATGAGTCGCGAGAAAATCGCTCAGAATAAAGTTGCTTCGGTTACACAATGGACTCATAAGTTCGCAAACAATAAGGTGGACTCAAAAGGTACTGTAACTGTTGTTACCAATTACGATAATAATGGGAATGCTGTTGAGGTTATAAACTACAAATCTGATGGCACAATCTCATCTAGGCATGAGTATAAGTACGATAAGGAGAAT
>CAZTVB010000026.1:0-12780 GCA_964616315.1 uncultured Rikenellaceae bacterium | reverse complement strand
CTCAGTTGGTAGAGCATAACCTTGCCAAGGTTAGGGTCGCGAGTTCGAGTCTCGTCTTCCGCTCAAGTTCTTCGAAAGTTCAAAGTAAGCGCTTTGAACTTTTAAAGTTTTAAAAACAGCAAACGCCCGGGTGGTGGAACTGGTAGACACGCAGGACTTAAAATCCTGTGACCATTGCGGTTGTGCGGGTTCAAGTCCCGCCCCGGGTACGAAAAATCCCTCATAACAATCTGTTTGTGAGGGATTTTTCTTTTTGTGGGTAACAAAATAGTAACAAAACTTATAATTGAAAAAGTAATTATATTTACACTGTCCTTTACCTTGGGTGGGGAACCTACGGAGGTCTGAAACGCTGAACCAGTAATCAGTTTTTTTTTATTATACCACCTTTTTTGTAAATGCTTAGCTTCAAATGAAGGCTTAATTTTAGCGCTAGTTTGCTAGAAAGTTTACTATTGATTGGAAATCGTATCGAATAATTTGTACTTTTGAATCAACTATGGCAGACAAGGCATACATAACGCCTAAGGTACTTAAATGGGCAAGAGAATCGGCTCGTATGGCTGATTTTGTTGCTGCATCAAAAGTGTCTGTTCCTGTTGAAAAGTTGCAAGAGTGGGAAGATGGTTTAAGTCAGCCAACAATACGCCAAGCTCAAATCCTTGCCAAAACGTACAAAAGACCCTTTGCTTTGTTTTTTTTACCTGAAATCCCAAAGGATTTTCAGCCACTTCAAGACTTTAGGACTAAAGGATCTAAAGAGCTCAGTACTGCCTCAGTTTTTATTATTCGTGAAATTCAACAAAAGCAGAGTTGGATAAGTGAAGTAAATGAGGAAAACAACGAAAAACGAGTACCTTTTGTTGGAAGGTTTTCAGTTGGAGACAATGCTATTAACGTTGCAAAAGATATCCTAAACACATTAGGAATTAACCCTTCAAAATACAGTAACCTTAGTAATCCTATCATAGAGTGGATTGATAAGGCAGAGTCCAATGGAATTTTTATTTCCAGAACCAGCTTTATTCATTCAAGGTTAAAATTAGATTCTGACGAAATACAGGGTTTTGCAATTGCCGACACTTATGCTCCTTTTGTATTTATTAATTCGGACGATTGGAATGCTCCCCAGCTATTCACGCTTGTTCATGAATTAGCGCATATATGGATTGCAGAAACTGGAATATCAAATGAAATAGACCCCGATATTCGAAATAGAGAAAAATATAACCACGTAGAACTTTTCTGCAATGAGGTTGCCGCAAATGCGCTAATGCCCATTGAGTTGTTTTATGCAATTGATAGAAACATTTTTAAAAGTTCAAGGGAGGTGTTTAGGGAAGCCCGAAAATTTGGTGTTAGTTCTTTTGCATTTTTAGTTAGATCTGCAAATTTAGGCTTGATAACTGCTCCAACTTACAATCGGCTAAAAATTGAGGCCGATAACGATTTTAAGGAGTTTTTGCTTCGCGAAGAAAAGAAAAAATCTCGTCAGAAAGAACTGGATAAACATAGCGGTCCGGATTATTTCCTTCTTCAATTAAATAGGAATAGTAGGTTACTTACTCAAACGGTGCTCGATGCTTTTAGAGGTGGTTATATTGAGCCAACACAGGCAAGCAGTTTACTAAACGTTCAGGTAAATAAATTTTCTAAACTTGAAGCTCAACTTCTTAGATGAGAGCTAAGGGAAATAAATATTGCTTAGATGCTAATGTGCTTATCCAAGCATGGCAAAAATACTACTCGCCAAAATTTTGTACCGATTACTGGGAAATTTTAAACGAGTTTGGCGAAAAATCTATAATATTTCTACCCGAAGCGGTGTACGATGAGATTATTAGAACCGATGATAGTCTTTCTGTTTGGCTGAAGAATAGCAAAATACCGATTCAAAATATTAACGAACCAGTAACCCGTTGCTTGCAGAACATCTACGCTAATGACCCCTCACATAAATTTCTGGTTGATAACACAAAAGCAAGATCGCTTGCCGACCCTTGGGTTGTTGCACATGCCATAAGCGAGAATGCAACAGTTGTGACAAAAGAGGAGAAAGTTACCGCTCTTAATTCTTCAAAAATTAAAATACCTAATGTTTGCGATAATATGGGTGTCCGTTGGATTAACGACTTTCAAATGATAGAGGAGTTGAATATCCTATTCCACTGTAGAAAAAATTAATGAAATGTGAATCATATTTTGTAATTGCAGGTATAATGGCTGTTTGTTATAAGTTAGCTGACTAGGATGAAAAGGGTAACTGGCACGGATACATATCCGCGCCAGCAGGGACAACAGTGGAGAGGGTGACAAAGTAGGCTGCCTCGTTATCCTTAATTTTGTACTTGTCCGACATACCTATGCTGCTTACCCAAATTTAAGAAAAAGTTACGGATTATTCATATTGATGACACATTGCTGTCGCGGACTTGCAGTCCGTGACATTCATGTCGTATAAAAAATAAACCCACGTTTCGAGACATGGGCTTATGGCTTAATTTAAGTTTTTGTTAGCGCACGCTTAAAAAAGTAACTGACACGGATGAATATCCGCGCCAGCGAGGGTTGTATTTTGAAATTACCGTGCATAACGTTAGGCTTAGGCGGAGCCTAAGCCTTTTTTGTTATTACAGGCTAAGCCTGTATAAATAGAACGACGGCGGTAGAACCGCCGCCGAACCCGTTTCGCTTATGTGTTTTTACAGCCTCAGCCTAACTGGGTTTCTCCGATTCCCTCTTTGCCGCTTACCGATACATAGAGGCTGGCGTAAGTCTTAAACCGCAGGCACAGCCTGCTAAAAATAGAACGGCTCAGGCACTGAAGCCTGAGCCGAACGTTGTTTCAATCTGACAGCCTCCGCTCAACGGGGATTGCAAATCCGCGCTAGCGGGGAGGCTTATGGCGTAATTTAAGTTTTTGTTAGCAAACGGTTAAAAAAGTAACTGACACGGATACATATCCGCGCCAGCGAGGGGTATAAAAAATAAACCCATGTTTCTAGGCATGGGCTTATTGCTTAATTTCAGTTTGTTATTAGCGCACGGATTGCAAATCCGCGCGAGCGGGGGCTTAGGCTCCGCCTAAGTCTTTTTTGTTATTACAGGCTAAGCCTGTATAAATAGAACGACGGCGGTAAAACCGCCGCCGAACCCGTTTCGTTTATGTATTTTTACAGCCTCGTCCGAACTGGGGGCTGGCGTAAGTTTTAAACCGCAGGCTCAGCCTGCTAAAAAATAGAACGACTCAGGCATTAAAGCCTGAGCCGAACGTTGTTTCAATCTGACAGCCTCCGCTCAACGGGGACTTGCAGTCCGTGACATTCATTAACTACAAATTCGTTGCCCATACAACAATAAACCCATGTTTCTACACATGGGCTTACTGTATAACTTTAGTTTGTTGTTAGCTGTTAGCGCACGGATTGCAAATCCGTGCGAGCGGGGGGATGTTTTTGATTGAACAGAAAAACTATAGATTAGCAACATCTACATAACGAGGTATATAAGGATAAATACACTTTCTCTTTTTTACATTAACATTACATTCCTTAAATACCTTGTAAATGTCTTTCATCATTAAGGATGTAACTATATAAGTATTTTTTGGAGTTAAAATTATGGCGTAGTGATAATTCTCAAATGGAAGAATTTGAATATTACTTCCTCTGTACAATGAAGGCATCATAAAAACTTGGATGGATTGGATTTCGGCAAAATCGACAATTTGTTCTTTGCCGCCCTTTTTAATTATTAGGTTATTGTTTTTTTGAATAATCAAAGTGGTGTATTTGTTAATCGTGTAATATTGAACGTGAACAATGAATACAAGAAGTGCATTAACACCAAAAAAAAAGAGTGAAGAAAGTATATAATTCTACTCCAAAGCCATCATAATTTCCTACTAGAAAAAAAGCAATTATTAATAAGACGGAGAAAATGATCATATCTTGTAAAGTCAGTAGTTGTCTTTTTATCGTTATCCTGTACTCCATAATCGTTACCTCCCTGGATACCATCCGCTTTTAAGTCCATTCTCAAAGTCTTGAATAAAATTAAAAGTTTGATCCCAGCAGTATTTAAGACCATCATACACCTGTTCCCCTGCCCAGAAGGTACCTCCAACTATCGCTCCAGGAACGGCTGAAACATAAATTCCAACCCCTATTGCAACTCCAGTACCAACAGTTCTATACGAAAATCTTACCCCTGAGATGGCGCCTTTTTGCATAGCCCTAAAATCTAAGAACGTGCTTGCTCCAGCAGCAACATACCCTGATTTGCCAAGTAATTTGACAGTTTTTCCTCCAATTTGTACCGCTTTTACGCCAACTTCTTTTAGTGCCTCATTGATAGTAAGCGCATTATCTACTGTAGATGTTATTACGCCAATGACACCAACCGTTGAATTAATAGTGCGATCCCAATCGATACCCCCAGTGTACTGGGGCGAACTCTAGCTCTTATGCTTAATCAATTCATCAAATACTTTCTTCCTTGTATTATAACAATTACGAATATCGCTAAACTAAATACACTTAACAAAACCGATACAAAATTTTTTGTAGAATTTTGAACCTCCATATACCTTTTATAATAATTTAATTGTTTTTGCTTTGGTAAAAAAATCATGTAGTTAACAACAAATACAATCAAATAAGGTATAACTATTGTCAAACTGCTCTTTTTAATAAAGTCAACAAAATTGAGCGATATTGATAAATATACCAATACACTAAACAATAAGTTTGCAATAAAGAAACTAAACATACTTGTCGCAAAAATATCAAAATAACTATCCTTGCTAAATCGCTTATAAATACTATAAATAGTAAAGTACCAATAAAAATACCAGTTCATATCTGTCTATTTAAAATGATTATGTGCCCCAAGCCAAACTCCATCTATAGAATTCATTTGGATTTCATTGTACTGATGCTGTGGTACAGCTTGCCAGCCCCCAGGAATAAATGTATCTCCAACAAAATATATAGCAGAAATACCAAATCCTATTGGCCCTAAAAAACCAACTACTCCAAATCCAACATCAACAAACCCTTTCCCTAAAGGTGCTCCATTAAACACCATTTGATATCCTGTGTATCCTATTCCAAAGCCACCAAGTAAGTTACCGCCAATTCTTAAACCTGCACCTAATTTTGTTGCAGCAGCTCCAGGAATAGGACCAAAACGATATTGACTTGTAGCTTGTGCGACAACTCTTCCATCAAGTGTTTTTATTGCAGCAAACCGGGAAACACTACTCATATGTGAACCTATTTGATTACCTTTTGCTCCCATTAACATAGACGTAACTCCAACATATTCATTAGTTCCCCATTCTTTTGTAGTTATCCCCCCCTGTCCTGCGGGACTATAACCATCAACCGTGACATTTGAGTATGTACTTGTTTTTCGATCGTAAATGGCTGTTCCGTAAGGATAAAAAACAGTATTTCCGATTCTAATTACCCAAGCTCCAGGTATTCCGTTGTACTCGTATAATTTCTCGGCATTATAAGGGGTATAAGCACCTCCACCTCCACCTCCACTTCCACCTCCACTTCCACCTCCACTTCCACCTCCACTTCCACTGATACTACCTCCTCCTGTACCGCTCCCGCCATAATAGTTTAATAACGATTGATAAACAGCCCAAAAGTCAAGATTAGTACCTGTAGTAAGGTGAGTAGCCTCATACCATGCTTCAGACCTAGACATAGGATCCATCCCACTTGGGTCAATAAAATTTACAGGGTTCCCTAAGCAGTAATTGTAGGGTGAAAACGCCGTGTAACTCTCAGCATGGGGATCTGGTGTATGCCAACGCGCAATGGTGGGGTCGTGCATACGGGCGTGGAAGTCGAGCCAACTGAGTGGGCTGTCGTACTCCTCCTTGCCCCCGTAGCCAAAATGGTTTACTGCTGAGCTGTTTCTGTTCAGGTAGTTTAGGCCTGAGGGGTAGAAGTGACGCTCGTTAAGCACCCGCGCTGCGCCGTTATCATTATCAAAAGTTATGCACACGTTGCCCTGGTTGTCGGCAATCATGTACTCCTGTGTGTAGTCTGCGTAACCATTGCTATTTAAGCGCCCTTCAGGGGTGGCAATGCTCTTAAGTATAGTTCCCTCATAGGTTAGTGGGCCATCGTAGTTTAGGGTTGAGGTGTTTGCTCCTTGAACCTCAACCATGCGTAACTTCTCGCCCGAGGCTGTATAGGTAAACGTGTACTGGGTTGCAGGCGATGTTATGTTTACTGTTTGAGGTAGGTTAAGGATATTGTAGGTTATCTTTGATATTCCCTTGTTCAAATCCTTGGTCATATTGCCATTGGGGTCGTAGGTGTAATCAGTGCCCGTAGTGTTAGTATTTTTAAAGCCTGTATTATCCAAATCTACAGCAATGGCATCGGACACAGCGGTTAGCTGGTTGCCCGAGTAACTGTAGGTGAGGTTATCAATTAAATCGATGCTACTATCGGTTCGCTTGCCCTTGCGCTGCAGGGCTGTAATGTTACCGTTGGAGTCGTAGGTGAATGATTCGTTGTAGCCATCCACGTTCTCAGTTAGGTTAGTTCCACTGGCGTACGTTGCGGTAATTAGCCTATTGTGGTTATCGTACTGGTACTCGTAGGCCATTTTCTGCGGATTCATCCCCTTAATTCTCCACTGGTTGGCCGATATGGAACCATCATAGCGGGCAGTGCCATTCACAGCGGCTAGGCCATCGGTGTAGTGCAGTTTTTGGCTGTAAAGGTCGCTGGATGTGGCATCGTCCACGTTGTTAATACGGGTTAACCAGCCACGCAGGTTGTAGTAGTAGTTCACCTGCTGCAGATAGGTGGCATCGGAGTTTTTACCTAGGTTGCGTTTCACCAACTTGCCCATCACGTTGTACTCGTAGGCAGCAATTCGGTAGCGGCTAACGCTACCGGGTATTTCCAACTCAATTTCCTTGGGTTGTCCTTGCTTAGTGTAGGTGTAGTAATAATTGAGGGTAAACTTTGGTACGTTATAGTCGCAATGAACAAAAACCATACGGGTGATTTGTCCAGCAAAATTATACTCAGCGTAGGTTCGCTGGGTTGTTCCCTGCAGCTCATTTACCCTTTGGGTTAGCGCCATCCGCCCTTCGGGGTTGTAGTAGAAGTATGAGGTTACCCAAGCATCGCTTCCCAGTACTCGGGAACGTAACCGGGTTAGCAATCCTTTTGCTGAACCAGCGTTGTAGGTAATTCCCTCGTCAGTAGGAGGTACTAGAGGTAATTCAATGTGGGTATCGTAAATGTACTCCTCCATCACAGAGTTTGAATCAACCGTTGGGTACGACCTATTAAGGGTGTAATTTCCAGAAGAGTCATTCTCGAAAAAATACTGCGCATTATCGGCCTCGGACTGCAATGCTTCCCTAGTTGAGCTTGATGTAATAACACCCCAGTAGGCCAAACGGCCAAAGGTGTCGTACTTAACGTATTTCCACTTTCCTTCCTTCCTTAAATTTCCATCACGGTACATAATGGGTCGGTTTACCTGATCGTAAACGTACTCCTCAACCTCGCGGGCGGGCTGGCGCTTTTGGGTTAGCCTACAGTAGGCGTCATAGTAGTACCTGTATATGGTTTGATTTATGGAATTCGAGCCTAGTTCCTGAAGGGCTTTTGGTGGAAGTACTGCGCTGATCCTGCCTAAATCGTCGTAAATAGTAAAGGTTTTGAGACCTCCTTGGTCTACCATTACTTGACGTCCTGCTCCATCCACATACTTCCTTTGCGTTACGTTGTCTGGGCTCACAACCTCTGTTACCCGCAATGTTCCTGCAGGGTGGTAGCCTAGTACCACAATGGAGTCGCGCACCTCGTCCAGCCTAAGAAGCAACACCTCGTTGGGGGTGTTCGTCATGTAAGAGTAGACGGTATTTTTTTGAGCGCTATGCCATGCTTGACCCGCTCCAGTACAGGATAAAACACGCCCTAATGGCGAGGCCTCAAACTCGGTAGTTGAGTATGCCATTGCATCGGCTTCAATATTATATGCACTGGGGTTGTTGTAGAAATTTGCCTGATCGACAATTGGGTTGCAAACAAAACCCTTATTGGATGAGGTCACAAAGGGTAAGTAGCCATTGGTGTATCTTCCGTTGGCATCTATATGGGTGTAGTTAATCAGATCTAACGAATCCTTAACATCAAAAACCGTTTCAATAATTGCGCGTCCCATGGGATCGGTAAACGAAGCCGATTCCTGGTACTTATCGGGAGAAATAAACCAAGCATCGTTGAGTCGCTTAATGCTAGTCTTGGGAACAAGGGTATAGCTGTAGTTTGCATTATCAAAAACCCGAAGTTCATAGCCAGTTAACGATACTTGTCCGAATGAAAACAAGGGGGCAAAAAGTAAACTAAGCGATACTATTATTCTATTCGGTGAAATATATTGCTTTATTTTCATACTAAGTCTTTTTACTTAAACTAGTTTTTCTAATAATGATTTAATTTTTAATATATTACAGTCATTCGTTAACACTGATTGCTAACCCATTGGTTATTATGAAGTGCCATCTTTTAGTGAAAGTCTGATTGCCATCGGAAATGGTAACATCAACGTTATAGGTGCCATTAGCTGCATTCGTAAACGTGTCTACACTACCCGATTCGGAGTAAAGCCTAGTTTCTGTTCTGTTTTCGGCTTGCACAGAACCCTCTGGGGTATAATTAATACTCCATCTAACCGTATATTCACCAGTTCCTCCATACATGGTGGAGTAGAGATGGAGCATAGATGAACTTACGCTGAAGTTATTTACAAGATTTCCATCAATAATACTTTTAGCTGTGTAACTCACTGTCATAGGTTTTCGCTCAAGAGTAAAGGTTTTTTCAGAGTTTTCAACTATTCGTCCGTTATCGTATGATTTTACTGATACTATATGAGATCCATCAGTATAAAACTTATGATAAAACTCATTGGTCGTGATAGTTTCCTCAGTGGTGAAGCCGTCGTAACTGACAGTGTATGTATATGCTGGGTTACAATTTATTCGAAACCCAACAGGTCTTGACATATCACCACCATTGCTGTAAATACTAATGTTTGATTCTGAACTGACCGCCTGTGTATTTAATTTGGCATCTCCATTAGGTTCTGTGGCGAGAACAACTGTTGGTGTCCCCACTTGTAATTTACGCTTACGAATATTAACCGCTCTTAAGTTTTTATCATGATCCTTTTTCCCGATTACCTCTCCAAGGCTATTGTAGATTGTATAGGTAGTTCTTTCTCTATAATCTGTAGTTTTGTACTCCCCAATAGGAAAAAGATATTTATGGGTTGTAATCATAGCGTTAGGAGTTGCATTTCGAATAGATGCCTCATCAATATCAATATCTCTAGGTTTTATGTTTACAATTGTTTCGTAACGACAATTTACTGCTTCCAAATTAGGGCTATCGGATTCATCGTCATATAAATAAGAAGTATAAACCCCATCCTTTGTTAAACGTTCTAAAATCTGTCCGTGACTGTTATACTTTGTAATTGTGCCAGTAAGTTCATAGTCGCTGTCAAAATCAAGAGTAAAGTTGTTGCTGACCTTTAATCCTTTAAATAAATCTTTGGGAACAGGGCGTTTTAAGTAAAAATCCTTAATCGGCAAAATGACTTTATTGCCCGCCTGAATTTCGTATATCGAAAACTCACCACTCACAACAGTTTCTACACCATTTTTTTCGTGAACGGTTGTAGTTTCAATAGGAGTGCTGTAGTTTCCCTGATTTTTTAATAACTTAATAGCACCAACCTCACTACTAATAGAAGTACTTGCTATTTTTTGATTATAAACTTGGTGGCAATCAGAAACTTCGGAAACTAGAGTATCGATACGAGTTGGCTCGTTTGTTCGATTGTTTCTAATACATTGATCAAGTTCCTCTGATAATTTTGCTAAAGTGGAATCGTAATCGGAGTTGAAATCAAAATCAGGATCAAAACTGTATTTAAACCTTTTAGTAATGCTTTCTCCTTCAACATCGATAGATTTAACCTGCTTAACCAGGCTATAATTGAACCCATCTTCTGGATAGGCATATTCATAGTATTTAGAATTTGAAACACCTCCTTCTCCAAGAGGATTATAAACAGTATCGATCTGAGATAATAGTTCTCTCCAGGCAGAGAGAATATAAGATTTGGATGAATGAGAGTATATCATAGATAATGGTAAATCATCCACAATTTGATCACCCCCTTCGTCATGCGAGATAAGTATATCACCGACATTATTTCCAGAGGAGTAAATAAAGCGAGGTAATAGTTTAAGAGAACTAACCATCCTGTGCTTTTTCAGTGGTCCATAAATGTAATTAGTTGTCTTAACTGTGATGCCGCTCTGTTTTTTAACAGTTACACTTTTAAGCAATGGAGTTGTCCACAAATGAAAAATAGATGGGACTAAAGTATCGGTCTCATTATATAGAGACCATCTATTATATTCATTGCCAAATATGTTGGCATTATTACCGGAATTTGCCCAACTCAAATCAGAGGGTAATATCCCAGATTCAGATTTATCGACAGGTAAACCAAATTTGTAAGAAACACTACCTGTATTGCCATTGCTAACTGAAACGTTTGTGTAGTAAACTGGTTTTAAATAAGGGATAGAACCATAACCATTATAAGAGGTTTTGGTATAAACCTCAAAGTAACTAAAGTTTGACTGTGAAAGGGGCATGTTTTCATATCTCATCCCAATTGCAGGTGCAGTATGGTATAAAAGCACACCCGATGTTTGCTGTTCTGGATTTTCAGGTAAGTAACTATAATTCTCTTGATGAATCAGGTTTGTCTCATCGTACTTATAAATTGACTTTATACGCAATCCGCCTCCATTAACTACCAAGCCATTAAGACTGAAACTATTCAACTCATAATCATATTCAGTCTTAAGTCCTTCAGGCGATAATATTGATCGCAAAGTACCTATTCTTGTGGCTATTAGGTTTGACGATCGGTTTGCTCCATTATACAAAGGTGTTTGAGATGTTAACGGGATTGGGGTTAATTGTCCATTAACATTGTAAATACTCGGAATAATGGTACCACCATTTAATGCACCATTGTAATAGCCCCATAAATCTATGGATGTAGTTCCTATAGTTGGTAAATTGCCATCAAAGTATTCGAATTTATACGGTAATTCAACTCCAGGTGCAGTAATTGAGAATTTTGACAATTCAAACTTATTTCTTCCGAATGGGGGAGTTCCTGTATTATTATAACAGAATATGTATTTATAATATATTGTGGGTCCATTATTGTGGTTTATAAAACTAACATTAACATCGCGTAAAGAATTCCAGTCAGAAGTTGATATTGTCCCGAAATTAATTTGGCTAGTGTTGTACGAAAACAAGACTTCTGTATCGTATGTTTTAATTGTAGTTAACAGTTTTGATGTATATTGAACATTATACTTTAATACTCTATTGAATTGAGTATTTGGGCTATTCAAAACTTTAACCTCCTCAGCCTTAAGGTTATTATAGGTATAGCCCTGCTGATTTTCATTGTATTCAAACAAAGCTATTACCTGATCTTTTGACTCAATTGTTGAAATACTCCAAGAGGAAGTGAAACTGCTATTAATGGGTGCATAACCAGACACTGTACAAGTTTCATTATTTGTAAAATTAATAATAACTCCATCAGGTAATTTTACAAAAATAGAATCAATTCTATTTGTAGAATTTTTTTTATATGAGATTTTGAGATTATTCCGAGGGAAGCAAAGTGCTTCGTTATTTCTATCTAATACAAATTTGCCCTTTTGACCTAAAATATCGTAGTAAAAAATATCGGGACTATCGTCGTATGAATTAGTCCCATTAGATTGAATCGCATAAATGTTTATTCCTGAGTATTGATTTAGCAGTTTTGATGATAATCCATCAATACTTGAAGATCTATTTAGATATCCTGTAGCATAATCGTCAGGGATTCCCACAACTACTCTTGTAATCATTCCTCCTGCTTCGAGCCTCCAGCCTAACCCAGCAGTGCTAGGCAACTCATTTGCCATCAATCCAGATGCATTATAATTTAGTTTTAAACTGATTGGCGTTTTGGGAATGGAACAAAGCGGAATTGAAATGTCCAGAATCCCATTTGCTAAGGAAGCAGGCCTTTCTGCTGACTTAATTAGTGCGGCAGCTTCGGCAGAGGGCATAATGTAGTCAATTTTCTCCCCTTCAATTTCCAGAGTTTGCGCAATAGATTGTAAGGACGATATTGCGCAAAGAATGTAAATACTAGTAGAAGTTAAAAGGAATTTTCTAAATAATCTGTTCATAATACTTAAATTATTGTTTTTGATTTTGTTTTAATTTCTATTTTTTCTGAAGAACTTCAATTGGTTGATCCTGTAGTTTGTTTTTTGTCCTTTTCAATCAAATAAAACGTAAACTTCTCAATAATTTTTTTACAACAATTGGCATTCATCTCGCATTGTCTTGAACTTCGGCCTCAGAGGGGATTTCGGATAGATGTTTGTTGATTTTAACAAACCGCTCCACCTCGGAAAGTGGGCGTAGTTTATGGTTTGGTTTGAAAATAATATCCGACAATACCACTCTCCCATTGCTCAATATACAATGCATAATCAGTTTTATTAAAAAATAAAAGTTAACCGTAAAGAAAATTTTTTACGAAATTAATATTATTTCCATTTTTAAGAACTTGTTATACAACATAAAATAGAGATTTTTTATAATTATCACACATGCAATG
>CAZTVB010000025.1:0-13095 GCA_964616315.1 uncultured Rikenellaceae bacterium | reverse complement strand
ATTGAAATCATAACGGCATCATCGCAAAAACCCACATGGGAACTTCTAAAATATTCAACAACGGCTAAAGCGAAAGCCGCCATTAAAGGAGCATTAAAAACTGAAACTAAAAATAGGATTGAGAAAGGAAAAGATATCCTCGAAAACAGATTAAACGAACTTGGCGTTCAACCATCGTCCCGTGTTTTCAAAAAAATCCTCCCAGCCTACGAGGTTTATTCAAAGGATGAACTTTACAGCAAAATTGGTTCAGGGTTAATTACACTCGATAACCTAAAGCGCATCCTTAAAAAGAATACCAAGAACAAATGGATTCAGTACTGGAGCCTGCAACTAGGCAAAAAGCACAAGTACGACACAGAATCTTCGAAGCCACTCAAGATTGATACGAAAAAACCATTCATGCTTAACGAAAATGTGGACGAGGAAAATCCTTCGTACGTTGTTGCCCGATGCTGTAACCCAATCCCTGGCGACGAGGTCATTGGCTACATATCGCCCGAAGAAATGGTTATTATCCACAAAGCAACGTGCGCTGAAGCCGTTAGGTTAATGTCACAGTATGGTGATAAAATCGTAAGCGCTAAATGGACTACCCACAAAATGCTTTCGTTCCTTGCCCGAATTGATGTGAGAGGAATGGATAGGATAGGTATTATTAGCGAGGTAACCAAGGTTATTTCCGATGAATTAATGGTAAACATTCGAAAATTCCACATTGAGAGTCACGACGGTATTTTTGAAGGGTTTATTGACCTGTATGTTCACGACGTTTCGCACCTTAACAACTTAATCATGAATCTCATGAAAATCAAGGGAATGGACAACGTGAAACGGATGGACAAGGTGGACGACTAAACAAAAACACCATTTTAATTGTTTTTCAAAAAACACTAATAAATTGTGTTGATATAAAACCTTTTGCTAAATTTGCTATTTAAAATAAGACTAAATAATCATGGTTTGCCACGACACTAAGAATGTAGTAAAACGAATACTTACAGATTATCTTGAACGTAAAGGTCATCGGAAAACACCAGAGCGATTTGCTATACTCGACGAGATATACTCGCACGAGAGCCATTTCGATATTGAAACGCTCTATATACAGATGAAAAACAAGAACTACCAGGTTAGTCGTGCAACACTTTATAATACAATCGATTTACTACTTGAATGTGGCTTGGTTGTTAAACATCAGTTTGGTAAAAATTTCTCACAGTACGAAAAAGCCTACGAGTGCAAGCAACACGACCACCTTATATGTACCCGTTGCGGAAAGGTAATTGAGTTCTGCGACCCCCGTATTCAGGAAATACTAAACTCAGCACGCAAAAACTCAAACTTCAGCATATCGCACCACTCGCTATACCTTTACGGGTTGTGCCAAAACTGCCAGAAAGAGATTGACCAAATGCCAATGCCTGAGTAAAATCAACCGCAATAGTCAATCAACTGTTGATAAGTTTTCCCAAGCAACTCAGTTAAAGTTTGTAACTTTAGGAGAAATTTGTAATGCATTTTAATGCATAATAATCGTGTACTAACTATATCGAAAACGTATTAAACCTATGGTTAAAGTTGATGTTTTGCTGGGCCTACAGTGGGGCGACGAAGGAAAAGGAAAAGTTGTTGATGTGCTTACTCCAAGTTACGATGTAATTGCACGCTTTCAAGGTGGGCCAAATGCAGGCCACTCGTTGGAGTTCAACAACATCAAACACGTTTTGCACACAATCCCTTCGGGAATATTTCACCCCAACTGCATCAATATTATTGGGAATGGAGTTGTAATTGACCCAATTATTTTTGCCAAGGAAATTGATGCCCTCGAGAAAATGGGTGTTAGCCTTAAGGAAACCCTAAAAGTATCGAAAAAAGCACACCTAATACTACCCTCACACCGCGAACTCGATGCAGCATCTGAAGCCGCAAAGGGTAAAAGCAAAATTGGTTCAACCCTAAAAGGAATTGGCCCAACCTATATGGATAAAACAGGCCGTAACGGCTTGCGCGTTGGCGATACACTTGCTTCAAACTTTGTTGAAAAATACAATAACCTCAAGAATAAGCACAAAGACATCCTTAAGCAATACAATTACGAAAGCAACATTGAGCAACACGAACAGGATTGGTTTAAGGGAATTGAAGTGCTTAAAAGATTCGACCTTATTGATTCAGAATACGAAGTTTATGAGCATCTTCAGCACAATAAAAAAATTCTTGCCGAAGGGGCACAGGGTTCATTGCTCGATATCGATTTTGGCTCATACCCATTTGTAACTTCATCCAACACCATTTGTGCTGGGGCTTGTACAGGCTTAGGTATATCACCACAAAGCATTGGCGAAGTTTTTGGTATTATGAAGGCATACTGCACACGCGTTGGCTCAGGCCCTTTCCCCACCGAGTTAGAAAATGAAACAGGCGAAACTTTACGTAAAATTGGTGCTGAATTCGGAGCGACTACAGGTCGTCCACGTAGATGCGGATGGTTGGATTTGGTTGCGCTTAAGTATGCTATTATGCTTAATGGGGTTACTCAAATTATAATGACCAAACCCGATGTGATGGATACTTTTGAAGCCATTAAGGTTGCTGTTGCATATAAAGTGAATGGCAAGGAAACCAAAAGACTTCCGTTCGACATTGACACTCCAATTGAACCTGTATACAAAGAATTTAAAGGTTGGAAAGCGGATATCACCAAGTCAAGAACCGAGGCCGATTTGCCCAAAGAACTAATGGAATACATCAAGTTTATAGAGAAAGAAACAGGTGTACCAATAACAATAGTATCGGTAGGTCCCAATAGAGATGCTACAGTTTTTAGGAAATAGTTATTTCAGAGATATTTTAACCACGGGAGCAGTAACATTTGCCCCATTAAACTCACCTCCATTTGGGGTGAGTTTTTTAATACTCCATAAATAGTAGAACCCGCCTGTATTAATATCTTTCTGTTGTTCCGCCTCTATGTTTGAGTTGAATTCAAAATCGTTGGATTCTTCGAAATTTAATCTTAAGGAAGTTTGGTCAATCGAACTACTTTTAATGCGGATTGCAGGCCACTCATAAAAGCCGTTAGGCTTTATAACTAGGAGTTTATAATCGAGTTCGACTTTGAGTGTAGTGCCTCGTTCTGTGTGCTTAGAAGCAAAATATCGAGGGTTGAATTTTGAGAACTCTGAAATAGATGGCTTCTTGATTTTCTCCTTTTGAATTAAACTTCCCTCGTTATCATACACCCTAACTGTATAGTTAGTTATCTTTACTTTTTCTGCACTGGGTACATTAAGTTGAAAGGAGCCTTGTTCATCGCTAATATCCACATAGAACAAAATGTTAACGGATATCTCCTTTGCATCCTCATCTACCCTGCAAATATCGGTTACATAACGCTCAATCCTGCATGAACTTGCATCAGCAATCTCCTCGCTATGCTGCATGGGTTGACTGTATGAAAGTTGAAGTAAAGAACTAAGTATGATACACAATAGCAAATTTTTAACCATAAAAAAAATATTTGATATAACTTATGTGTTTACGTTAAGTGGGCTAACAAGTTACAATAAAAAAAACGCCCCTAAAAAGGGGCGTTCAATATTTTATACATAAATCTTTTACTTTTTAATATTTGGTAGTTCAAGGCCTAATCCCTGTTTTTTATCCACGCGCTTCAAAATTATTCCAATGAAGAACGCCGCAACGCCCAAACATGCTAGCATAACAAGTGGCCAAGTATAGTTGAATGTTGTAGGGTCAGTTACTCCAGGATTGGTCTTATCCAAAACCTTACCAATAAGTAGAGGGAATAACCACAACCCAATATTCTGAACCCAGAATATAAGCGCATACGCTGAACCAATAATTTTAGAATCTACTAGTTTTGGTACACTAGGCCACAAAGATGCGGGAACCAATGAGAATGATGCACCCAATACTAAAATGGTAAGGTAAGCAATAACAACTCCGCCAACAGCATTACCCTGGAACATAGGTAAAATAAACGCAAAGGTAAGATGGCAAGCTATCAACAACAACGAACCTATCATAAGCATAGAAGCGGCTTTTCCCTTATGGTCAACGTAATTACCTAAAATTGGGGTAATACCTACTGCCAGCAATGGGAATACTGCAAACACAGTCTCTGCTGACCCACGCTTGTATCCCATGTAGCAGAACACCAAAAGTGATACAACAGAAAGGGCTAATAAGCTATACTTAACATTTTTAACTTTTGAAAAGTTGCTGGCAAATGCTGCAACAGCCACAACAAGCATAATAATATACTGAATAATAGTAACAGTATTACCTGCCCAAAAACTATCTACTGCAGGTTTTGTAAGCGTTAGGTTACACTGAAGCATATTTACTGCATATTTCTGGAATGGGAAAATAGCTGAGTAGTATAGCACACAAAGCAATGCAACCAACCAAAAGCCCTTACTTGAGAAGATTTTGCTAACATCAGATACTTTGAAAGGCTCATCCTTCTCTTCTACCTCACCTAATTGTGCATCTAGTCTCCTATCCATGAAAAAATAAACAACAAACATAATGAGAGCGATAAGCAGGAGTAAAACACCAAAAGCAACGGAACGAGACACATCAATGTTTCCACCAAGTCTAGCAAACATAGGAGAGAAAATCATACAAGTGGCTACACCTAGGCGAGCTAATGCCATTTCTGACCCCATGGCCAAAGCCATTTCGCGACCCTTAAACCATTTAACAATACCACGAGAAACAGTGATACCCGCCATTTCGACACCGCAACCAAAAACCATGAAACCAACAGCAGCGAACTTAGCCGAAGCAGGCATTCCTTTGTAAAATGGAGATACACCCAGTTCCTCAAAACCAGGGATGTAATTCAGGTTGTTTGTAAACCATGCCTCTAATCCACTTCCCGTAAAAGAATCGGTAACAGCATACCAGTTTATTGAGGCACCAACCAGCATAACCAAACCTGATAGCACCGCGGTAAACCGAACTCCCATCTTATCTAGAATAATTCCTGCAAAAATAAGGAAGAAGATGAAAACATTTAGAAATGTTTCGGAACCCTGCATAGTTCCAAAAGCTGTTGAATCCCAGCCTCTTTCAGTTTGCATCAAATCCTTTATTGGCGATAATATGTCCATAAAAATGTATGAACAAAACATCGCTAGTGAAAGCAACAACAACGCAATCCAACGAAAGGTAACGTTGTCTCTCATGGTTAATTTTTCCGTCATAATAGATTTATAGTTAGTTATTAATAAAAGGTTAAAGTATTATCTATTTTTCTCTCCATTTTAAATGGGTAAAAAAATTGCAGAGCAAATAAAAGTAAAAATATTTTAAGAACCTATATGAATTAGAGGAAATAGTAAACAACAAAGCAATTTTATAACATTCTCACCTCTAGGTTTTTATACGCAAAAAAGCCTTTTTGATAATCAAAAAGGCTTTTTGCAAGTTAGATATCTAACTGTTAAATGTTTTCGTAAATCCAAAGTTCAATGGGTTCCTCCTTGTCAGCATTTATGCGTTCAATTTCGTTGAATGCTTTGCTGTAAGTATCGTATGCAGAAATAGATACTAGGTCGAATCCATTCTTGGCATGGAGAATCTTAGTGCCATTATACCCCATTCCTCTAACTTCCTGTTCCCAGTTTGTAGCATTTGAAGGAACCTTAAAACTACCAATAATAACGTGGAAACGGAATTTCGACTCATACTCTTGAACCTTTGCAAGAGAATCCTGACGTGCTTGCTCTAGAGCCAAACGAACTTGCTCGGCCTCTAATTCTTGTGCTCTTTTGATACTATCCTCTTTTGCTTTTTGAATTGCTACTGGGTCAACTTTAGGTTTTTTCTTTAAGTATTTACAGCCAGTTCCTACAAAAGCAAAGAGCGCTATAAGAATAAAAATTTTCTTCATTTTCATATAGTTTAGTTATAGGGTAAACAGTCAATTCAACGCAATTTAGCAAATCTTTTTTATAAAAAGCAAGCAATTAGCCCATTAATATTGTGAATATCTAAATATAAAGGTTTACAACTACACTCCATTCAAAGCATAACAAATTGATATTCCAATATTTAAATCAATAAAGGTATTTTTTTACCTTGTTGAAAAGTTACAGCGAAAAAGGCTCGTTTGAGTTGAAGTTGGGTCTATAGCAATCGGCACTTTCCATAGACTGAGCCCAGCCTCTAAAACCCAGAGTCTCCATTGTATTCAATACTGTACGATACTCCTCGTCGGTCAAAACTCTATTTATTGTATTTGGAAGATGTAAGCCTGAAGGTGGGTAGTACTGCGACATCAGAGAGATGTGTAACCCTGGAGAGACTTCATCGGCTAAAAAATTTAACAGTTCAACACTTTCAGCACTATGGCTAGGCAATACCAAATGCCGTATAATCAACCCAGATTCAACTAAACCATCATCGTCCAAAAGTAGCGATGTGCCTTTTTGCCTATACATCTCCTTAAGTGCTAGTTTGGCAACGTCAAAGTAATCCGACACTCCAGAGTACCGTAGCCCTAAATCGTTATTCGTATACTTAAAGTCGGGTAAATAAACATCAACAAGGTTTTCAAGTTCTTTTAATGTCTCAACCCTTTCGTAACAGTTGGTATTATAAACAATGGTTGGGAAATATCCCTTCTGATGCAAGGCCTCAATTATCTGAACCATCTGCACAACCTGATGAGTTGGCGATACAAAACCTAAAATTCGAACTCCATTATTGAGTATTGGAGTAATTAGGTTTACAACATCATCAACCGAACTCTCCCAACTCTCGTTAACAAAAGCATTACAGCTAATTTGATGATTTTGACAATAAACGCACTGCAGGTTGCAGTGAGCAAAGAAAACATTGCAAACTCCAATATTGCCAGAAAGGACGGGCTCTTCCCCCTTATGCAAGAAAACAGAGGAAACCAATGGCTTCGCACTAGTTTTACAAAAACCCTTGCTTTGGAACCTATCCACACCACAAAGGTGAGGGCAAAGTGTGCAGGATTTAAGAGTTTCTTGAGTTAACAATTTGTTAGATTTTGAGGCAAATATAAATCAAAACATAGGCTGTTCAGAATATTCAGGGTAAAATTGATTCTCATTTTGAATAATTTAATAGATTTGCATTAGGTGGATTTTCAAATTTTCCTAAACTATTGATTCTAGTTGACTTTGTTCAACTAAGGATTTATGTGTAAAACTAAATTAAACGTATTATGAAGACTATTATAAACCTATTTGAGGAGAGTGTTAGTAAATACCCTAACAATCCTTATATATGGGAAAAACTGACCGATAAATTCGAGCCAACAACCTACACGCAGACCCATACCGAGGTTGTAAAACTTGCAGCAGGACTATTAAGTCTTGGAATTAAAAAAGACGATAAGGTTGCATTACTTAGCGAGGGAAGGAAATACTGGATACTAAGCGAATTGGCAATACTTTATACAGGTGCAGTAAACGTTCCCCTCTCCATAAAACTTGAAGGTAACGATTTGGTTTTTAGGCTCGAGCACTCGGAAACAAATACAATTATAGTATCGGGCAATCAAGCACCAAAAATTGAGAAAATTAGAGAAAAGTTACCCTTAGTAAAAAGAGTAATTTATCTTGACCCACAAAACGAATATAAGCCTGGGGATTTACTTATTGATGATATTTTTAGGCTGGGTGAAGAGTTCCTAAAAATCAATCCGAAAATTATTGAAGAAACTTCAAAAGATGTAAAACCATCGGATTATGCCAACATTAGTTACACTTCGGGAACAACTGCTGACCCAAAAGGCATAATATTATCTCACCGAAACTATACGGCAAACGTGGAGCAAGCGTTAACATTAATGGATATTCCAGAGCACTACAGAACTTTGTTAATTCTCCCTTTAGACCATTGCTTTGCGCACGTAGCAGGACTTTACTCATTTATGGCAATGGGAGCAAGCATTGCAACTGTTCAGGTTGGAAAAAATCCAATGGATACGCTTAAAAACATACCTATCAACATTAAAGAAGTACAGCCAAGCATTCTCCTGAGCGTACCTGCCCTTGCAAAAAATTTCAAGAAAAACATTGAAGCAGGCATTAAAGCCAAGGGAGGGTTTACCGAGAAACTATTTAATCATGCCATAAATATTTCCTACGCTTATAACAAAGAAGGATGGAATAAAGGCTCCAAATTCACATTTATTTATAAACCATTAATTTGGCTTTACGACAAGATTCTTTTCAGCAAGATTCGTCAGGTGTTTGGTGGTAAAATGGATTTCTTTATTGGTGGTGGTGCCTTGCTCGATATTGAACTACAACGCTTTTACTATGCAATTGGAATTCCTATGTTTCAAGGCTATGGCCTTTCCGAGGCTACCCCAATTATTAGTTCAAACTCTTTGCGTAAGCATAAGCTTGGCTCATCGGGATATCTGGTAAAACACCTTGACCTAAAAATTTGCGACGACAATGGCAATGAACTACCCATAGGAGAGAAAGGAGAAATTGTTGTTCGTGGAGAGAATGTTATGGTTGGCTACTGGAAAAACGAGAAAGCCACATCCGAAACCATTAAAAATGGTTGGTTACACACTGGCGATATGGGCTACATGGATAAGGACGGATTCCTTTATGTTTTAGGTCGATTTAAATGTTTGCTAATTGCCAGCGATGGGGAAAAATACAGTCCCGAAGGTATTGAAGAATCGCTAGTTCAACATTCAAAATTCATTGAGAATGTTGTTCTTTATAATAACCAAAATCCTTACACAACAGCCCTAGTTGTCCCATCCAAGGAAGCAATAAAACGAGCAATAAACGAAAAAGGATTAAGCATGGATTCGCATGAGGCAGCTAAAGAAGCAATCAATATTATCAATCAGGAAATTTCGAAGTTTAAACCTGGTGGCGAATTTGGCGATATGTTCCCCGACAGGTGGCTCCCATCAACCTTTGCAATTCTTAACGAAGGGTTTAACGAACAAAATGGGATGATTAACAGTACACTTAAAGTTGTACGGGGCAAGGTTGAAACAAAGTATAAGGATAGATTGGAGTTACTTTATACTCCTGAAGGTAAAAATATCCACAATGACACAAATATCGAATCGGTTTTACAACTATTAGAAGTATAGAAAAGGAGGCATTTGCCTCCTTTTACTTTAAACAAATCTCCGCTATATTTGTATATACATCACACAAAATTCGTCGGCATGCAAAAATATTTGAACTTACTGCAAAAAGGAATAATCAATATACTTCTGGTTATAATATCAATACTGCTAATTTTGTCCATAATTGATGTTGCATTACAACTATATATTGGATTAACAGAAAACACAATGACTGAATTTCTTAAGAATCAATTCGGGCAACTAGTGGGGCTTTTCCTTACAATACTTATTGGAGTAGAATTACTTGAAGCTGTAAAGGCATTCCTTAAGGAAGAAATTATTCACGTAGAAATAATTGTGCTTATTGCCATTATCGCTATTGCAAGAAAAGTGATTGTTTGGGAGATATCATCGTACACTTATCAGGATTTAATTGCATTATCTTTAATGTTAGTTGCCTTGGCTGCAACATACTGGGTAATTAAAGTTTGCTATAAGAAACCGAGATGTAAGAAACCGAACGACCCTAATTGTATTCCTGAAAAATAGTTTAGTGCTAAAATTTAATTCCTAGCACTAAAACATCGTCAATTTGTTCATTATCGCCTTTCCAGCAATCAAATTCTTTTTCGAGGATATCATGCTGCTCCTCTGCGCTTAAATTAGCATTGGTTTCTAGCAACTGTCTGAGTCTAGCTGAGGAGAATTTTTCTTTTGATTTATAGTCAAACTGGTCGCCAAACCCATCAGTAAACATATATATCATGCTACCTGGCTCAAGCACTAAAGTTTGATTTTCAAACTTAATGGGACTTCTATCCCAACCTATACGCTGAATGCTAGGCTTTAATTTGATGAAACTATTGTTAACAAAAAGGTAGATACCTAATTTGGCTCCACAATAGGTTAACTCGTTGGTTTGATGATTAAAGGTACACAGAGCTATCTCCATTCCATCATGAATATCTTTGTTGGTTTGAGCGAATGTATCAATCACATACTTATTCGTGTACTCAAGAATTTTAGAAGGATTCTCATACATACACCCTAATACTGCTTGGCGAAGCGAACTCTCACATATCACGCTAATAATTGCCCCAGGAACTCCATGTCCAGTACAATCAGCAACAGCAAATACCGACACATTATTATACCTAGAGAACCAGTAGAAATCGCCGCTGACAAAATCTTTTGGTTTGTAAAAAACAAATGCATCAGCAAAATTAACCTTTATATCGTCAACCGACCTTAAAATTGCACTTTGTAAAAATTTCGCATACTTTAAGCTATCCAGAATCTGCCTATTCTTTTCATCAACTATACGGAATTGTTCTCGAAGTTCTGCAGTTCTTATGGAGACAAGTTTTTCCAACTCTTTTTGTTTTTCTCTTAAGGCTCTAATTCTAGTTAAAATATACATGTATATCGCAAATACAATAAGTAAAACCGACAATATTCTGAACCACCATGTAGCCCAGAATGGGGGGAGAATAACGAATGGCATCGATTTAACTTCATCGGACCAAAACAAGTCGCTATTGGCAGCCTTTAACCTAAAAATATATTTACCTGGTGGTAAGTTGGAGTAAATAGCCTGTCGGCTTGTGCTCGTTATCCATTTATCGTCAAAACCATCAAGTTTCCAGGAATATTGAACCATTCTTGGATTTTTGAAACTAACGCCGACAAACTCAAATGTTAGGTGATTTTGACTGTACTTTAGTCTTAGGTTTTTGGGCAATCCATTCCAAACATCAAGACTTGATGAATATTGACTCCAATCCGTTTTCTGCGACCTTAACTTTAAACCTGAAATTCTCACTTTAGGGGGAACGTTGTTCAACTTATCAGCATCCTGCTCATACCTAAGCAATCCTCCATTAGTTGATAAAAGAAAGCCAAGTTCATCATCAATAACGCCATTTAAGTTCGTCTCCAAATCAACCAAACCCTCGTCGGAACCATAATGCCTGATATAGTTTTTTTCGCTACGAGATAAAGCCTCTAAATCAACTCTATCAAGCCCTAAATTAGAACCAATCCATAAATTATTATGAGAATCGGGGTAGAGAATATAAGTTAGGTTCGATACTAAACCATCCTTTTCCGAAAATTGCCTTATAGATGAGTAATCCCATCGAAAAACGCCTTTATTCCTTGTGCCAATCCAAATATTACGTTGAGAATCCATTACCAAAGAACTTATCTCCTCAGTAGAATCAATAAGTGCAAACTGGCTAACACTATTCTCACGCAATACATAAACACCATTGTAACGCGTTCCAATCCATAGTTCATTTCGCGCTGTATCTAATAGCAATTTCTGCACAAAAAGTTCTCCAATATCAGAACTATTAAGTGGCATATGGACAAAGAGCCGTTTGTCTTTAGAATAATACAAACCTTTACTCGATGCAACCCATAACTTTCCGCTATTATCTTCCAGAATATCATCTATGCGAAATCTTTCTCCACTAAGCAGAGGTAGACGTTCAAATCGAATAGCACTCAAATTTTTGTCGTAAATAGCCTTGTTTAATCCAGCATTACTGGTACCTATTAAGATATCGCCCTGCTTGGTTTGATATATTTTCCCAACATAGTTATCTGGTAAGCCATTGTGCTTTGTGTAGTTATGCGACCTACCATTTTTTATTACGGACATCCCCTCTCCAATTGTCCCAACCCATAAAACACCATCCGAAGATTTGCTTAAACCCCAAGCCTTATTCCCCACAAGCCCATCTGCAATAGTGAAAGCAGTAAAGGCATTCCCTTTTAGCAGAAACACACCGTTGTTTGATATTGCCCAAAGATTATTTTCATGGTCGAGGAAAATCTGGGTAGGCTCCTCGGTTAGTCCATTCTCCTTGGATATCCTATGAAAATACTTCCTATTTGTTAAATCTAGGGCATAAAGATTATAAGATTCACCAATAGACAACTCCTTACCTAAAACCCAAAGTTTATTGCCAACTATACAAAAATCTTTGATATCGATATTTGCAGATAAGGTATTACCCAATGGAATTATTCCTTTACCATTTAATTTGAAGAAACCTTTGTTTGTTCCTAGAAGAATACTACCGTCAATAAGTTCCTTGCCTGTGTTAACTAAAATTCCATCCGGAAGAGATATCTGCCCAGCTCTATTGTCCCTTATTATATACAAAACTCCATTGTTACCAAAATAGAATTTTCCACTTGATGTCCTCAAAATAAAATTACTTAAAACTCTATCCTGAAAAATTTGCGCAATCTCTGATGATTGAAACAAAGGGATATTCACTTTTGACACAATAAAATCAACACCTGTATAGTGAATTTTAAAAAGGCCATCGTTAGTTACAACCCAAACCGAAGAGTTTCCGGCAGAAACTATTGTTAAAATTTCACTTTCAATTGATTTGCTATTGACTGAAAGGATGGTATTTCCATGTATAAAATTGATACCTTTTGATGAGCCAACCCAAACATTATCGTCATCATCAGTTGCTACACATGTTAAACGTGTAAAGTTAAGGCCATCGCGTGTTGTGATATACGAATATTCAACCCCATTAAATCGACACAAACCACCACCAGTAGACATCCAAATATCGCCTCTTTTGTCCTGTACAATTCCAGTTACTAAGGAGTGAAGCAGTCCTTCTCGGACTCCAAACTTAACAATATTGTAATGCTGTGCATGCAATTGTATTGCAAGCATTAGTATTATTAGGCCTAAAAGAGTTGTTCGCTTAAACATAAAGATTTCTACTGTCAGACCAAATATAAAGAAATATTAAATTTCCTTAATCGAAAAAAAAGTATTTTAAGAATACTCTGTTTTTTTCAAGAATAAATCTGGAAGAATATTAATTTTTATTATGATAGACTTATACACGTTACTTAGGATTCAATATAAATAGAACTGTACATAAAACAAAAAAGCCCCGGAGATCTTTCTCCGGGGCGAAGGTGGGGCGGCGACC